>RPQK01000774.1 GCA_003819755.1 Acidobacteriota bacterium
GCAGAGCGGCGCAGGCAGGATGAACCGGCAGGGCGTTGGCCTGCCCAGCGTAGCCTCGCACGAGAAACGGGACAAACAGCCAGGTGGAAGCCCGAATAAGCCATCTCTTCACCGGCCGGTCCGCCATTCGGGCAAGCAGCTCCCCCGCCAGTATCGTCGCCGCCCCGTTCAGCAGGCTCCAGACAAGAATGCCGATTCGATAGGGAAGGAAGAGAAAAGGCATGACCAGGTAGGCCACCGCGGGTGAGTACCTGTAGGGGGTCGTGTAGCGGCGGACACCAAGCGCGGCGGCAGCGTCACGGAAGTCATTCTCATTCCACAGGTAAACATTCTGTTTGTGGTAAAAACCGTAGGCACTTAGCAGGTAGACTGGGTAATCGATCGGCTTTTCCGTGACTGCCACCCAAGTTGAGACCCCCAAGTAGTAGCAGGAGATCACAAAATAGGCGAGTAAGCCGTATCTCTTGTTCATACCCCGCACTGCGCGGCTCATTATACGGAGAAAGCGAGCAGAACAAGCAGACCACCAAGACGCAGGCGCGGTTGGGTGATTTGCTTGCTGTCCTCGCTTCGCTCCGTTTTCGCGCGTGCGTCTCCGAGCGCCGGATCAGTCCACCACACCTAACTGCGACTTGATCAATTCGGACACACCGTAAGACATGCCCGACCCCGAGACGTTCACTAACCCGCTTACGTCTGCACCCGCAATTGTAATCTCCAGTGAGACGTTTCCCCCGTTCTCCGTATAAGGTCGCAGCCCCAACGGCTGAAGCACCTGCTCGGCGACATTGATCGACGCGGCGCCATTGGCTCGCAGAATGCCAACCGGCACGGAACCCAGGTCCTGCGCCTCAATGGCTGGTCCGACCCGTGGCAATGCAAGCACGCGGACCTTGACTCTCCCATCCCGGGGGCTGTGATTAATGAGGGAGATCATGCTGCCTAGAGCCGAGTCATTACCGTTCACCCAAGGGGCGACGAGGACACTCCCGTCGACGAGCCACCGGGTGATTTCGGTCGGCGGAAGCAATTGGTATTCCTGGCCATTTTCCAGACGGATCCGCAGTTCGACTGTTAGGATTCTGGTCCGGATCGGCTGATCGCCAACGACCTCAAACGAAATAGGCAGGAAACCAGCGATGGGAATCCTGACTCCTGGAAGGATGGGGGACGTCGAAGGAATCGTGACGGTCGACCAGTCGGTCACTACATCTCCAGGGACCGTGAGGGTCAGAGAGTTCGAGGCCCGTTCTTCATCACTCAACTGGAACGCCTGGGGGGCGTCAGAAGGACCTATGACGACTTGGCTGATCGCTGAGAGATTGGACCTGAATACCAAATCAAGAGAATCGTCGGCCGAGAGGAAGTAAGGGTTTCCGTCAGGAGCAAAAACGCACACGTACTCCGGAGTGTCCTCACCCGGCTCTTCCTCGAAGTACAGGCCCGGTCCGATTTCGCCCGCATCCGCACCATTGTCCACGGTCGGCGTGTCAGTCCCGTTGGGGACGAACTCCTTTTCCTCCTCATCCATATTGACAAGGGCGCTCGTCGTCACGAGCGCCTCCCGGATGTAAGCAACTCCCGGCACCCCGACCATGAACTTACCGGTCAGAGCCGAGTCAAACGGTACGCCGGCAGCCGAGTCTCGCGTCGAAACCATGACATCGACAGAGCCCCCGTTTTGCAGGACCTGACCCGCGTCGATCGCCACTCCGGTTAAGTCGATGTTCCACCTCGGCGGGCCGTCACCCGTTTCTGTGAAGTCGTCGAGCACGTTCACGATCCATTCCGCATACGTCTGTTCGGCAGCTGCCCCCAAAAGCCGGTTAACAGCAACCAAGCCGCCGGCGTTAAGGTCAAAAGTTAGCTCCGGCTCAGCCCCGGTTGCGGAAAATTTGGCTCCGTTCAGGAGCGTGAGTCGCAGGAAGAAGTGACGATTGGCAGATCGGTAGACGCTCTGTTGATAGCTGACGTGAGGCTCACCAGTCAATAACGGCGGCACTGTGTAAATTTCGGCCACCACTTCCTTGGCAAAATAGATTCGAAAGAGCCTGAGCCTTCCATCGGCGCTGACAAAAAGTGCGCAGTTCGTCAGCAGAGGCAAAATGACCAGGAGCAACACGAGTGACAGCAGGTTTCTGTGGTTCCTTAAAAACACAAGCCCCCCTCCCTTCTTGTGTCCACGGGCAGGCCGCGAAGACGAAACACGGCAGCCGCTCGGAGTCTAGTGTGGACAAGGACCGTCGTCAAGGGAGAACCGGGCTCCTCATCGCCGTGGGTCTGCAAGTGGGGCAGCCGGTACGGCCGAGGGATATCCTTAGGCGGGCCAAGGTTAAGCTACAGCGAGCCCTGAACGACTACGCGATCACGGACAACACCCAGATGTGTCGCAACTACCGGCACGAGGTCGAAAGCCTGCTGTTCAAATGGCTGAATCGACGCGGTCAACGCCGGAGCTACGCATGGCCGGCGCTTAAGGACGCGCTTCGGTGGGTCCGATGGCCGCGGGTGGTGATCAAGCACGATCTTAACCCCTGCAGGAGTTAACCTTGAAGAACTTCCGAAGAGCCGTATCCGAGAAAGACGGTCGTACCGTCCCGAGAGGGCTGGGGCGGCAACTGGTTCGCCGGGAGCACCCCAGCTGCTCGACAAAGGCTTCGCGAGCGCGCCGAGCGTGTGAAGTGCGGGAGCCATGGCTAGCTCTTTGCCGGAAGACGTGCCTGGGCAAACCAATGAGGCTACGGGCTCGGCTACTCTCCTCTCACGCCTCCGGCGTGTGGAAGTAGCGTCGGTGAAATCTACTACAACAAAGACGTGAGCGTGCCCTGTGTCATGGACTCAGCCACCGCCGTACGTTTGGGACTACGACATCGGCGAGACAGAATTCCGGCAGATTCTGGCAGGTGATCGAAAGATCGGCCGGCTGGACCGTGACTGGGCAGCCGTGCGCCTCCTTGAATATGCGTCTTACGAGGAGGTCGTCCGCCTCTTGGGGTTCCGGTCACTCGTTGAGGGGTGGCCACGATGGCGATCGCGGATACGCTCGGAGTCCCGCCGGCGCGGCTACGATTTCCCGGTCGCGTGGCTTCCGGCCCGTCATCCTGAACTTGTACAATAACGACTGGTTTCTCCTGGAGGAACCAGATGATGATGCCGCGACCATTCGACCCCTCTTTCTATTTCAAGAGGCTCTATTCACTCCAAGATAGTTTAATCCGGACGCTCTCGACTCTGAAAACCGGACTACCTGACTGGCGGCACCGCTGCTTCACGAGGTTACCTTCATCATCGTTTCTCTGATGATCTGGATTTTTTCACCAATGATGACCCCTCGTTCAGCCTATGGAGCGATCGCTTGATCGATGCGCTGCGACATTCGGGGACACAACGAATCGAGGTGCGCAACGAGAGGTTGCTCGAGCGGCTTACAGAGGAAGCCCTCGGAAAAGGCATGTTGGGTAACTTCCCACCTGGAGATGGGACCCACGGGTGGCAACAACTTCGATTTCTTCACGAGAACCCCGAACCCCGAACCCCGAACCCCGAACCCCGAACCCCGAACCCAGAACCCCGAACCCCGAACCCAGAACCCCGAACCC
>RPQK01000775.1 GCA_003819755.1 Acidobacteriota bacterium
AAGCGAAATTGGCTCTCACAATTGTCAGTCTGTCAGTCTGCCAGTCTGTCAGTCTGTCAGTTTGTCAGTTTGTCAGTTTGTCAGTTCCACTATGCCTCCAACATCTGCCCCCCATCCCCTTGACATCGCCATCCTCGGCACCCGGGGCGTCCCGGCGAATTACGGCGGGTTCGAGACATTCGCGGAGGAGTTGTCGACGCGCCTGGTAAAGCGCGGACATCGCGTCACGGTCTACGGGCGAAGCCATTTTGTTCCTCGCTCGCCAGGCGAGTATCGCGGAGTGCGGCTCCGTGTGCTCCCCTGTATTCGGCAAAAATATCTGGATACAGTCACTCACACGGCCCTGTCCACGCTGGTGGCGCTCTTTTCGTCGCACCAGGTTCTGCTTGTCTGCAACGCGGCCAACGCCTTTCTCTGCGCTCTTCCCAGCCTGGCCGGGCAAAAGGTTGTCCTGAATGTCGACGGGATCGAACGCCAGAGGAAAAAGTGGAATTCACTGGGGCGGTGGGTTTACCGGCTGGGGGAGTTCCTGTCCACGGTCCTTCCCGATCAGGTGATCGCCGATGCGCTGGTGATCCAGGAATACTACGAGCAGGAATACGGCTTTAGGGCCCGTTTCATCCCCTACGGCGCCCTCGTCGGACGGACCGAGGCGACTGGGACTTTGGATCGGCTGGGGCTTACGCCGGGCGACTACGTGATGTATGTGAGCCGGCTTGAACCTGAGAACAATGCCCATATCGTCATGGAGGCGCACACCCGGTCGGGTGCTCCGCAGCCGCTCGTCGTGGTGGGCGATGCCCCGTATTCCCGGGACTACATCGCTCGGCTCAAGCGGCAAGCCGAAGGCAAGAACATTGTGATGCCGGGCGCGATTTACGGCGAGGGGTACCGGGAACTGCTCTCTCATTGTCGCTGCTATGTTCACGCGACCGAGGTTGGAGGCACCCATCCCGCTCTGATCGAGGCGATGGGCGCCGGTTGCCTGGTGATTGTCAACGATACCCGTGAGAACCGAGAAGTGCTCGGGGAGGCGGGACTCATCTATCGGTTTAACGATCCTGATTCACTCGCCGCACTCATTCGTCGGGTGTGCTGCTCGAGCGAGGGATTTGAGTCTTACAAGACCCAGGCACAGGAGCGCGTAAGCCGGTGCTATGATTGGGAATCGGTTGTGGACAAGTACGAGCAGGTTTTCAGGGAGTTGGTGGCCCGCGGATAACGCGGATCTACGCGGATAACGCGGATAGGGAGGAGTGGACTTGGGCGCCGCGAATTTCCGATTAGCGATAATCTCGAGCAATTTCCTCAGGAAAACCCTGCTTCAGCGGCACCTCATCTGGAACTTCGTCCAGCGTGATTTGAAAACCCGTTACGTCGGGTCTTTTATGGGCCTCTTTTGGGCGGTCATCCACCCGCTCGTCCTGCTCGTCAGCTATACCTTTGTCTTTTCCGTGATCTTCGAGGTCCGGCCAGCCCTTAAAACAATAGACAACTTTGCCATTTTTGCCTTCTGCGGAATGCTCCCGTGGCTTTACTTTCAGGACACGGTTGTCCGGTCCTGCACGTCCGTCGTCGATCAGAGCCACCTCATACGCAAGACCCTCTTTCCCTCGGAGATCCTTCCAATTACCGTGGCGATCTCGAATCTGGCGACGCACCTTGTAGGCTTTGGAATACTGCTGATCGTGCTGGCCGGCTTTGGCGTGCTTGGCTGGGTGTCGCTCCTGATTCCGGCCTACCTGTTTCTGTTGCTCCTGCTCGCCGTCGGCCTCGGCTGGCTGGTGGCGTCGCTGCAGGTCTTTCTCCGTGACACCGCCCAGGTATTGTCGGTCCTTATGGTGTTCTGGTTCTGGTTTACCCCGATCTTTTACCAGGTGGAACACGTTCCCACCCCGTACCGTTCCGCGATCCAACTCAATCCGCTGACTCACGTGGTGGAAGGCTACCGGAAGATTTTGCTCGAAAACTCTCTTCCAGATCCCTACTCTTTCCTCCTCCTTCTGCTTTTCAGCCTGGCGGTTTTCGGCTTCGGAGGCTTCGTATTCAGAAACACTAAAAGGGAATTCGTGGATGTCCTCTGAGCCGGTCATTCTCCTGAAACATCTCTCGAAGAAGTACCCGATCTATGATCGGCCGTCTCAGAAGCTCCTGGAACTGCTCACCCTTCGCCGGAGGCAATTCCACCGGGAGTTCTGGGCTCTGAACGACCTGGACCTCGAAGTTCCTGCCGGCTCGACAGTGGGGATCATCGGCCAGAATGGCTCCGGCAAAAGCACGCTTCTCCAGATCGTGTCCGGTATCCTTAGACAGACGCGCGGGGATTGCCTGGTCAAAGGGACAGTTGCGGCTCTTCTCGAGCTCGGCTCAGGCTTTAACCCTGAATTCACGGGACGCGAAAACGTCTTCATGAACGGTGCGATCATGGGTTTTACCCGCGGCCAAATTCAGGATCGACTACCGCAGATCCTGGAGTTCGCCGAGATCGGTGACTTTGTAGACCAGCCGGTCAAGACATACTCCAGCGGGATGTTCATGCGCCTCGCGTTTTCGGTCGCCATTCACGCGGACCCCGACATCCTGTTGGTGGATGAAGCGCTCGCGGTGGGTGACGTGATCTTCCAACACCGCTGTATCAACCGGATTAACCTACTGCGGAAGGCGGGAAAGACGATTCTCTTCGTGACCCACGATCTCCAGGCCGTAACGCGTTTCTGCGATCGTGCGATTCTTCTCGACCATGGCCGGAAGCTGGAGGACGGCACGCCCGAACAGGTCGTGCAGCGCTACCAGGCCCTGATCTTCGAGAGAGAAAGCCGGGCGGCCGGAAAGGGGGAGTTTTGGGGGCCGGTGGACCAGGACACCGGATTGCAGATCGTCAATACGATTCCCTTCATCCACAACCGTTTTGGCGCCGGCGGCGCGGAAATCCTAGGAATCATCCTGCTATCGACGAACGGCGAGGTGCTAAACGAGATGCGCGAGAACCAGGAGGTTCAGTTGGTGATCTCGGCGCGCGTCAACCGAACGATGGAGCACCCGATCATCGGCTTCACGGTCAGGGATCGCCTGGGAGTCGAAATCACTTCCTCGAACAGTTCGTATGAAGGGCTTCATCTGCCGGTGGCCCAGTGCGGCGATATCATTACCGTCGGCTTTCGGATTACGGTGCCTCGGATGCGGCCGGGGAGCTATTCTATTTCCCCCGCAATCGCTCAGGGCAATATCTGGGAGCACACCGTTGAAGACTGGATCGACAACGCCCTGATTATCAACATCGCCGACTCAGGGCTTGTCTATGGCATGATGCAGTGGCCGGTGCGCGTCAGTTACAGCGTAAGACGCGCTGACCGCTGACCGCTGACGGCTGACCAGCTGACGGCTGACCAGCTGACCAGCTGACCAGCTGAGGGCTGACCGGCTGAGGGGCGGCTTCGTTCCCCACGCCGGAGGCGCGGGAGGAGAGTAGCCGGGGGTGGAGCGGTTTTTGGCGACACCCCCGGTGAGATGCCCCAAAGGAGAACCCCACTCCGGCAGGAGTGGGAGGAGAAGTTGACTCTTTCGCCCAATGGCAGCCAGCATTTCCT
>RPQK01000776.1 GCA_003819755.1 Acidobacteriota bacterium
ATGTAACGCGCAATCAGTTCTTCGTTTTAGCGTTCGCAGGGCGCCATGCGAACGCTAAACGAAGAGTCGATATTACCACTCACGCCAGCAAGTAGTTAACCGGGGCCGTGTCTAGAGTTTTTAATTTTCAAGCGCTTGAAAATTAAAAACTTTAGACACGGCCCCGATCATGTGGACCTGAGCGTGGCAGGTCTGCTCAGAGGATTTCGCCCACCAACGCATTCTTGAAGACCAGCCACGAATCGTCGCGGTTGTCACCCCCGCCGATTAGGTGCTCAAAATCTCCAGCCAGGCCGGCTCCACATGAACAAGCAGATCGCCGCGCAGCCAGGCGAGCGCGCCTGCGCCGGCGGCCTGGCTGTAAGACCAGGATGCAACCTTCTCAGAGGCGTCCAGGTTGTGGATGATCTTACGTCGATCGAACTCCTCTGCCAGGAAGGTTCGCTGCTGGCGGTTCCGCTCCACCCAGCCGTTGAGATGCTCGGAGGCCGCGAGTTTGTCGCCCTTGCTCAGGTTGCAGCGGCAGTGGGCGAGCACGAAGTTGTGGCCGAGATCAGCCGAGTATCGTGACCAAGGAATGAAATGATCGATGTGAGTCACACCCGATAGAGGCCGGGCGCAATAGAAGCATTGCCCGCGAGTTAGCGCGGATGCCGGGCATCGGAGAATTTCTCCGAGAGAGGCGATTCGCCGGGTGGGCTTTAGGGGTCTGGGTGGGACAGCTGCGCCGCCATTCTCCCGAAGTCGAAGGGAGCTGCCGGTTCCTCACGATCCATTCCCTAGAGTCCTCCCAGGAGGGAACTCCCTCATGGTCGCCCCCTTGCCAGGTTCCCCGTTATTCGCGACCCGAAGATGGCCCCGGTTGGGCCGATATTCCGGCGATGGTAATTCACCAGCCAGGCCGCCTCGTCCAGGATGTCCGGAAGCCCGGTGCGCTTTCCGGGAGGTCGAGTTCTCCATCGGCGAACTGGTCTGGTGCCAACTCAGACAGGCTGCGGAGTCCACTCAGCTTTCTGCCGGAGAATGGCCTGGTCGGCTGCGGCTGTCAACCGCACACTCTAGGTCTTTCGCCAGGAAGGTGCAGGGACTCGCAGATGACGCTACAGTCCTCGAGCCCTTCGAGAGCATCACCAACCCGAAAATTCAGTCCAGTCACCTCTTTCCCCCGTTGCGCGATCCCGTAGCGCGCGGTGCAAAGGAGGAAAGAGGTGACTGGAGTGAATTTTCCCATCTCAATAAACCAGCACTGTAATGTGTCTGGGGTCACTTAAATCCGGCCACTAAATGGCGGTCAAAACCGGCCATTTTCAAGCGAAGAGGAAAAGGCCAGAATGCGTCTCTTTTGGGAGTACGCATGGATGGCCAACTACTTGAAAATGGACAAGAAAGAGGCGGTTTGCGCGCTGCTGAAGCTGGGCTGGCCGTATCGTCGCATCGAACGCGAGACGGGCGTGCGCCGGGAGACGGGGCGGCCTCCAGCGGGGCCGGACCTGAAGATTTCATTTGCTTTCAACCGCTTATCCGATATTCGGTCTCAGAAAGCAGCCTTAGAAGCGATTTTTGGTCCCTTTTTCGCATTCTAAGCCCGTTCGCGGGAGCGTTCGCCTATCGGCCCCCGGCCATCCTCCCGCCTCGGAGTCGGCTCCCGCTTAGAACACGGAATCAAGCCCGTTTTTCCGTTCTAAGGCCACTTTGAGGGCTTCAAAAAAGCCTCCGTTCTTACTGCCACAGCCGTTCTCTCAGGTCCGACCCAATGCTAACCAACGACGCGCCGCCCAGGAGCGGGAAACAGCCAAGGAGGTAGAGCTTCAATTAATCGGGTGAAACCGGTTGATCCCCGTTCCCCGTCCGGTTAGGATTCCCGCTCATGAAAAGAATGACTGCGGCGGTGGCGTTCATGGCCGTCTTCACGCTGGCCGTTTGCTTTATCATGATCGGTTCGGTTTCAGAGGAGCTGAAAGCCCGACTGGGAATTGGCAATGCCGAGATCGGCAGCCTGATTCTCGCCCTCAGCCTGACCTCGATCATCGTGCAGGTGATCGTCGGGCCTCTGATCGATCGGTTTGGCCACAAGCCCGTCGCGGTCACAGGGTTCCTTGTTTCCAGCGGCAGCGTTTTCCTCCTGGCTTTCGCACCCGATTTCCGCTGGGCCTTATTCGCCTCTGTTCTCCTGGGGATAGGAGCAATCTGCTGCAACTCGGTTGGCAACACGCTGCTGCCGGTCGTGCTTTTCGATGGGAAGGAGCCGGCGCGGGCCAGTAATTTCGGGAACGGCTTCGTGGGACTGGCTTTTGTCCTCACACCGCTTCTGATCGTGACGCTGATCAATGACTTCGGCCTCTCCTATCCGGTCACGGTCTCCTGCCTCGCAGTCCTTGTTTTCAGCTTCTCGGCCTTCGCTCTCCTCTCGAGCTATCCTCTGGTCTCGACCGGATTCCGCCTCTCCAAGGCGGTCAGGCTGCTAAGAGAACCGGCCGTCCTGCTGGCTGCGCTCGCCCTGATCTGCTATATCGGCCTGGAGTTCACCATGAACGGCTGGATCAAGCCCCTGATGACCGAGTTGCTGGGCGGGCCGTCGGCCGACAATGCGGTGCGGGATGCCGGACGTACGCTGGCGCTTTTCGGCCTCGCGATGGCCATCGGGCGGTTCATCACCTCCACGTTCAAGAATCTGACTCAGATCGGGCCGGGCCTGATTGCCGGCCTTGCGCTCGTCTCGGTAGTCCTGATCGTGGTTCTTTCCGGAACCGGAAGCCCCTGGATCGCAGCTCTCGCGGTGCTCTTGGTCGGTTTCGCTTTCGCTCCGATGTTCCCTACGATTGTCGGCGTTACTTTCGCCAAGGTCCACCCGAGCCTGTATGGCAGCGTCTTTGGGATCATCTTTTCGGTGGGGCTTCTTGGCCCAATGGTGCTACCCAAGTTGATCGGCGACGCCAGCGAGGGAGGATCGGTGCAGCAGAGCCTGCGCATGGCAGCGGCTTTTGCCGCAGTGCTCGTCGTTGTAGCGGTGGCCATCGGCCGGACGGGCAAGGGGCGAGTTGCCCGGAAATAAGGAGAATCACCACCCGGGTTGGGCACAGGGTGAATACTTGCACGGGACCTTTATTCCGATCGGCCCGATCCATGGCTCTTGACGGATCCCGGTCTCAGTCCTATGTAAAATGTGATTACAGGATTTTACAAAATGCTATGCGAAGAAACATTAGCGCCACGGAGGTGGTCAGGCAGTTCTCCGAGTTGTTGAACAACATCAAATATCGCGGAGAAAGGTACACGATCATTCGCGGCGGAAAGGCGGTGGCGGCGCTTGTTCCCGTGGAGGACGCCGGCTCTCAAAGGAGAATGGGCGACTTGCGCGAGATCATTGGAAGCCTGCCTCGGCTCGACCCGGACGACAAAAGCTTCGCCGACGACGTGCTGGAGGCGATCAAAGGGCAACCTCCTCTCCCCGGAGCAGCGACATGGGGGTGGGCCGAGCCGGAGTTCTGACAGCTTCACGTCGGTTGCCACCCAGCATGACCGACTATCTCGAGCTGGTCCGCCGGAGCTTGGGCGCGGAACGGCCTTCGGGGGAGAAGGTCACCTC
>RPQK01000777.1 GCA_003819755.1 Acidobacteriota bacterium
ATGCCGAGGTTGTGATTGGCGCGGTAAGAACCGGGCGCAACCCGGTAAGTCTCGCTCCAGAGAGTGAATTCATCTTTCCAGTCTCGATTCCGATCTATTGTCATGAAAATGAAAAAGACCGCAATGGCGGCCACCCCGGCACCCACAATCTTCATATCCCAGCGCCGGGCCAGAAGATGAACGGCGCTGCCAAACAGCACTGCGATACCGACCAGGGGAAGATACAGGAAATGATCGGCTGCCAATTCGTGAAAAGGAAAGATCTGCAGAACAGGCAAAAGGGCAACCAGGAACCACAGCATCCCGAACGTAAACAAGGGATTCCGACGGTCCATTTTGACGGCAAGAAAAAGATATCCGGCCAGAAATACGACGGACCCGATCGTCGCCGGCTCGAGTAACCCCTTTGAAAGGGGGAAGACGTCGCCCAGGTAGTCTGCGATCAACGGATAGGGTATGACGGCAAGCTTGGCATAATGGAGGAGCAGTTTGAAACTCGTTCCATAATGCGTCCAAGGCGTCCCTCCCCAGAATCCAGTCATCCGGCTCGCCTTCATCACAAACATCGCGTAGTAGGCAGCGAAGGCCAGCAGTCCAAGGCACACACCGTAAAAAACCGGCGCCCGCTTGAGCGCACGAATCAGCCTTACCAGGATCGATTCTCGTTTCTCGCCGTCCTCGGAACGGCGTTCGAGAATAAAGACGTCCGCCAAGGCCAACAGAGCAGGCAGGACGATCGCGACCTCTTTGGCCATCACTGCCAGGCCAAAAAGCACCCCAGTCAGCACTGCGAAAACCGGACGTGTCGCCCGGCGGTACGACGTGTAGGTGTGACAAGCCAATAACACAAACAGGGTTGTCAGAATGTCCTTTCGCCCGGAAACATACGCTACGGCGGCCGTCTGTACAGGGTGGACAGCGAAGAGAAGGGCCGCGGTGCCTGCAATAGCAGAGAGAGCCGTCCATCGGAAGACCAGAAGAAACAGCAGAATGACGTTCGCCGAATGAAGAAGGACATTGAGGAGGTGATAGCCAAAAGGATCATCGCCTCCCAGCGCATAGTTCAGAGCGTACGTGAAGGTACGGACCGGGCGGTAGCCGTGCGGGCTGAGGATGTAGCTCCATTCCAGCCCCCTGACCGCCGAATTCTGAGAAATCAGCGGGGCATCGTCGATCACGAAACCGTGACCAAGCGTGTTGGCATAAACGAGAAAAGCGAGGATACCGAGCGCAACGGCCCAGATCATCCGGCCTCCTCGCCCGCCACGTCGGTGCTCAGTTTTAGCGATCTGGCGTTTTCGCCCCATTACTCCAATCTCCCGCCAAGCAACTCATCCACTGAGCCGCTTCGCCCGCACCGCCTCCACAACTTCAATCAGCCCCTCGACCACCTGCCCCCAATTCAGCTGGTTCCTGAATTCTTCTATGTTCGCCTCAAACTCGCTTCGTTTGTTTTCCCGGAAGTATTGCACAATTCGTTCAGCCAAAGCTTGAGGCTGCCCAGGCGGTACAAGATACCCTGTACGGCCATCGTGGACAACCTCCGAGAGCCCCCCAACGTTGGAGGCGATCACCGGGACTCCGAAGCGATAGGCCAAGGGAACTACCCCGCTTTGAGTTGCCTCAATATAGGGAAGGACAACGAGGTCGGCCGCCTCAAACAGACCGGGCACTTCTTCGTTGGGAATGTAGTGGTCCTGCCACCGGATCGCCTGCTCAAGACCTAACTGGCGCACCATTGTCCGATACGGAGACGCATCCACATAGAATTCCCCGGCCACGGTCGCTTCGACCTTCATCTCCCCACGAACCAGGGCGAGGGCACGAAGGAAAACGTCGAGGCCTTTATAAGGACGAACATTGCCGAAGAAGAGCAGGTGGGGAACGTCCCCTCTCCTCCCGCTTCCGGCGGGCGAATAGAAGTCGTAAACAGGATGGAAAATTCGGCGCACTACGGCACCCTTGCGTATCTCCGCGATCTCGTTAACGAGAGCCTGCGAATGAGTCAGGAAACCATCGGCGCGCGAAAAGGCCCGCCGGGCCGCCCAATTGAGCAGGGAGTTGATTCCAGGCAATGCAGGCCGCTCGTGCGGAAGAATATTGTGGCACAGGAAAACCACCGAGGCGCTGGGCGGCCGACGGAATCGGGAAAGTAACCCGCTGTATGCGGGCCCAAAGAAGGGATGCCACCACTGCGCGACGATTCCATCCGGCTGGAAGGCGGCCAGTCGGCGGCTTGCCCGGCGCCAGGACAGCGGAGACAGAGAGTCGAGAAGAGCCTCGTGAGGGACTTGAATCGGGCACGCGCTGGAGTCCGTCTGGCTGCTCCCCGGGAACAGCAGCGAGGGATAAAGCCGCTTAAAGGACACGACCAGCACCTCGTGTCCATGGCAGGTCAAGGCATTGTGGAGTGAGGCGGTATACTGCGCTATTCCCCCTCGGTGGGGATAAGTGGGTCCGATCAGGGCGAATCTCATCGCCTGACCAGGGGAACGCGAATTTCCGCGGCAGAACGGAGATCCGATTCCACCGTCTCTCGCACCGAATAATCTTCGTCGCGCCGGGTAGAATAGGCGATCATCTCACCAATAAGACCGAAGGAAATGAACTGGACTCCGACGACCAGAAGAAGGACACCAAGAATGAACAGAGGCCGATCACCGATCCAACGTTGAAAAAACCACCCGATCGAGAGATAGGCCTCGATGACTAGGCCGCTCATGAAGAGCGAGGCGCCCAGGACTCCAAACACGTGAAGGGGCTTCTTGTTGTAGCGGGTCAGCATGATGACGGTCATCAGATCGAAGAAGCCGCCGATAAACCGGGTCGCCCCGAACTTGCTCTTCCCGAAGCGCCTGGGACCGTGCTCGACCGGGACTTCTCCAACAACGAACCCCCGATAACTGGCCAGTACCGGGATATACCGGTACATCTCCCCGTAGACTTTGATCTCCTCGATCACTTCGCGCCGGTAAATCTTGAATCCGCAATTGATGTCGTGGAGCGGAACGCCGGTCAGCAGCGCCGTCACGCGATTGAAGATCAGGGAGGGAATCCTCTTCCTCAGCGGATCCCGCCTCGGCTTCTTCCACCCGGATACAAGGTCGAATCCTTCTTCCAGTTTTCGGAACAGCTTCGGGATCTCCGAAGGCCGGTCCTGGAGGTCGGCATCGATCGTCACGATAACCGCGCCGTCGGCCAGGCGGAAGCCGGCGGAGAGCGCCGCTGACTTGCCGAAGTTGCGGCGCAGGCGGACCACCCTGATCCGGGCATCCCTGGTCTGAAAATCCCGGAGAACCTGGAACGAGCCGTCGGTGCTCCCGTCGTCCACGAAGATCAACTCGTAGTCCGACGTGTAAGATTCCAAAGCCTGCCCCAGTTCTTCGTAGAGGAGAGGAAGCGAATCTTTCTCGTTATAAAGCGGGATAATGACCGATACTTTTTTCATCGGAAAAAGGCTGATTATAACACCCTCGTGATTGCGGATTGGGCGGAAGATCGGCGGGGAGGGCACGCGGATGACGCGGATAAACGCGGATAACGCGGATCAGGAGCGGCCACTCACAGACAGACCTCCCGAA
>RPQK01000778.1 GCA_003819755.1 Acidobacteriota bacterium
ATCTACGTGCATAATCGCGATCCCCCTATCTGGTAGCCGACATTCTACCGACCGCGTCGAGGCGCCGCAAGTTTGAGAGGGTACGAACCACCACGGACGGACAAAGCAGGGGCAAAGGAACAAAGGCGTAAAAGGGGCAAAGGGGCAGAGGGAGAAGCCGGATTGCAGCCCCATGCCTGCATTCCCCTTTGCCCCTTTGCCCCTTACCCCTTTACCCCTTTGCCCCTTTGCCCCTTTTACGCCTTTGTTCCTTTGCCCCTGCTTTTTCCGTCGGTGGTGGTTCGTGCATATTCGGTCCGATCCTCTACCCCCGCGGCGGCGAAGGCTTCGATTCGTTCCCGGCATTTCCCGCAGCGCCCGCAGTGCTTTCCTGCTGTAGGGCTGGCGCAGCTCAGCGTCAGGTGAAGGGGAAGGCGCCGCCCCAAAAAGACGACATCGGGTTTGTGGAGCTCGGCGAAGGGCCGGAGAACGCGAAGCGGATGTCCCAGCCCGGTACTGAGCGACTCCTCCATCAGTTTGAAAAAACCGACACTCGCATCCGGAAAAGGGTTGCTTGCGAGCACGCCCAAGCCGATCGCGCCGACTGAGTGAAGGGCGCACCATACGGCGGCTTTTGACAACAGGATGATGTTCCTCCCCGGAATCTCCCATCGTTCGTCCGCTTCGTCGTATCCCGGAACGCCGACTCCACTCGCATACCAAGCCTGGCCGTACACATCGGTCATCGGCAAGTCCAAGGTCTCAACCGGGCGTATGGCCGGGTTCTTGATCTGGCCCAGGAAGCACTCCAGGAATCTGGTTTCCTGTTCCTCCCAGGGCAGGCCACAGCGGACGTAGAGCGGCCAGACCTCCCGGTATGACTTAGCGAATTCGACGAGCATGACGGCACTGTCCAGGCCACCGCTGCACAGGGCTGCTATCCCTGCTCCTTGCGGACCCGACGACTCAGCGGCGGTATTCGGCGAAGGCATCGGAAGTCTCCCAGAGCCGAACGGCAACGATTGGCAGCTTTTTCAGCTCGGCCTGTTGAAAGACCAGTTTGGCAATATTCTCTGCGGTAGGATTGTCCGACATGACGAAAGGCGCTTCTCCCAGATCCGACAACGCCTTAACCAAAGGGTCGTCTTGGCGGAGCAGCATTCGGTGGTCCAGCTCTTCGTCGACGAATCTCACCAGCTGCGCCTTTACCTCCCCAAAATCGATCAGCATTCCCCGGGGGTCGAGGGCCTCGCCCGCCAGCTCAATCTCCAGTAATCCGTTATGCCCGTGGGGATGTCGACACTTCCCGCCGTAGTCCATCAAGCGATGTCCATAACAGAAACTCAATCTCTTAACTATGGTGTGCATATGTCCGTTCCAGGGTCAGGTGTGTTCAACCCTGAACCCCTAACCCCTGAACCCCAAACCCAGAACCCCGAACCCATCAGTACGTGTGAGTTCCTGCCCCGCCGTCCGTCAGGAGAACGGCGCCGGTCTTTGCGTCCGATAGAACGAAATGAAGCACGTCCGCGGCGATCTCCTCCGGCTCGACCTGGCGCTTGAGCGGGATTTTTTCGCGCAGGCGTTCCACAGCCTCGGGGTCGAACTCGGGAGGTGGAACGACCAGCCCTGGGGCGATCGAGTTGACCGTCACTTCCGGCCGTAACTCCTCGGCCAGCGTCTGGCTGACTCCGAACAAGCCGTATTTTGTGACCAGGTACAAGATCCAATTCGAGTAAGCCTGAGAGCGGACCGTTACGCGATCGGTGATATTCACGATCCGGCCCCAGCCATTCGCTTTCATTCGCAGGCCCAGCTGGATTCCGAGGTAGAGGGGGGCACGCATGTGAATGTCAACCTGGGCGGCGAAGAGCTTCTCAAAATGCGCCCGATCCGCAGCCAGCTCCTCGATAGGAGTGCGGGGAAAGTCCGATGCGTTGTTGACGAGGATATCGACCGAACCGAACGTCTCGGAAGCCTTTGCGACCATCCGGTCGCAAGCTTCCAGATCGGTAAGATCCCCCTGCAGAGCGAGGGCCCTAATACCCAGGCTCTCCAGATCCGTCTTGGTCGATTCAGCTTCGGCTGCGCTCCTTCGATAATTGAAGACGATGTTGGCGCCTTTGCCTGCGAGGGCCAGGCAGATCGCTCTGCCTATCCTCTTGGCGGCCCCGGTGACAAACGCGGTCTTGCCGTTCAGGTCCGTTTGCACAGCCCACCTCCCTCCCATGGATGATTGATGATTCGTTGATTTTGAGTACCCATTTGGGGCACTTGCGCTTTCTCGCCTTTCCTTCAATCATCAATCAACAATCAACAATCATCAATCCGATCAGTCTCCGAAGCAGATGCCGATCGCTCTGGCGGCTTGGACTATTTCTCCCTGCGGATTTACCAGCCTCTGACGCGCAATCGCCTCGGCGATGGTGACTGAAGTGATTTTTTGATCGTCAAGTGCCACCATGCGGCCGAACTGATTTTTGGCAATCAAATCAACGGCAGCGACGCCGAACCGGGTGCCCAGAAGCCGGTCAAAAGCCGTGGGACTTCCTCCCCGCTGCAGATGGCCGAGCACCACCACCCGGGTTTCCAGCTGTACCCGGGAGCCTAGCATCCCTGCCACGATTGCCCCGATTCCACCCAGCTTGCCAAATGGGTCCTCGATGCCCTTTTCCCGGTAAATCTGGCTCCCGCCTACCGGCGTTGCGCCCTCGGAAACGACCACGATGCTGAACGGCCGGCCCGCCACACGCCGGGCTTCGATTTTCTCCACCAGCTTCTCGACACGGAAGGGGATCTCGGGAATCAGGATGATATCCGCGCCTCCGGCGATGCCTGCTTCAAGTGCGATCCACCCGGCATTGCGGCCCATTACCTCGATCACCATGACCCGTTCGTGGCTTTCGGCCGTGGTGTGGATCATGTCGAGAGACTCGGTAACGGTTTTAAGAGCGGTATCGAACCCAAACGTCGTCTCGGTCGCCAGGAGATCCTGGTCGATGGTCTTCGGCACTCCGACGATCGGCAGACCCCTTTCGCAGAATCTCTGCCCGATCGTCAGCGTTCCGTCGCCGCCGATTAGGACCATGGCGTCCAAGTTCATCTCCTTGACCTTCTGAATGACGCGCTCGGAGTAGTCCTGGAAGACGATTTCGCCGCGCTCGTTTCGCTCGGGATACCGGAACGGATTCCCCCGATTGGTTGTTCCCAGAATGGTCCCGCCCCGGGGGAGGATCCCACGGACAGTTTCCAGCGTCATTGGGATCAGTTTCCCGGGTTTGATCAAGCCGTCAAAGCTGTCCTCGCTTCCCCATACCTCCCAGCCGTAGCGAAGAATCGCCGTCTTCACCACTGCCCGGATGACCGCGTTCAGCCCCGGACAGTCACCACCACCATTGACCACCGCAATCCGTTTGTGTTGATGCACTTGCATTCACTGAATTGTACTGTCTTAGCGCGCGGAAAGCGAACCGCTGACCGAGAGAAGGTGTGAAAAAATCAAGCGTGTCGACGGGCTTTTATCGTGGCCGGACTCTCCAGAGTCCGGCGCGTACATCGTGCAACCAGCCATCATCCACGCGCCGGACTCTGGAGAGTCCGGC
>RPQK01000779.1 GCA_003819755.1 Acidobacteriota bacterium
AAGGACTTCTGGATTCCGGCATCCGGGCAACAGTCGAAGCTGCTGACCGAGGTCGGAGACGTCAGAGGAACCGGTTATTTCCTCATCCGCCCGGAACGATCGCTCTACGTCACCGCCGTTCTGAGCACCGTCGATGGTTCATCGGTGGCGCAGTTGCTGGGGCCGTAGACGCAGCACCAATCGGTTCGTAGTTCCGCCTTCTGGCGGGCTTTTTAACTCGAACCTGTGGCGCCATTTCAACGCTTCAAAAAGCCCGCCTGAAGGCGGAACTACGAACGGATTGTGCTTTGACGCGCCCGCTCCGCTATGAAGCGCTCCGCTGGCGGCTCTGTAAAAACGTGGACAACGGCTCGTGGCGCATTTAGATTAAGGTCCAAAGAGGACCATGAATATGAAGGGCCAATCCGTCTTGTTTCTTGTCATCGCTGGTCTTGTCACCCTCTCCGGCGCCCCTCAGCCGGGTCTCCAGCCCTTGAAACTCAAGCCCCTACCCCTCGGAGGCATAAGACCGACCGGCTGGATCAAACAGCAGCTCCGCATCCAGGCCGACGGCTTGACCGGGCACTTGGACGAGTTCTGGCCGGATATCAAGGACAGCGGCTGGATCGGCGGAAAAGCCGAGGGGTGGGAACGAGCGCCTTACTGGCTCGACGGGCTCGTCCCCTTGGCGTATCTCTTGGATGATCCTCAGCTGAAAGCCAAGGTCCAGAAATACGTTGACTATGCTTTAACCCACCAGGCCGAGGACGGCTGGCTGGGACCCGAGAAGAGCGCGACCGGGAAGTACAAGGCGCGCGACCCGTGGCCGGTCTTCGTCATGCTGAAAGCCCTTACGCAGTATCACGAGGCGACTTCTGATCCTCGTGTCATCCCGGCTGTGACCAGGTTTCTGAGATGTCTTGACCAACAGGTCACCGACCGACCGCTTTTCGAATGGAACCGAATGCGCTGGCAGGACGGGGCCCTATCGGTTTATTGGCTTTACGAAAGAACTGGAGAGGCATGGCTTCTCGAATTGGCCCGGAAGATGAAAGCACAGGGCTACAACTGGGAAGCACACTTTGCAAACCTGCCTCACAAGGAGCGCGTCCAGAAATGGGAACACGAAAGCCACGTGGTGAACAATGCGATGGGGGTCAAGAGCCCGGCGGTCTCCTTCCGGCTCTCGGGTTCCGAAGCAGATGCCGCGATGGGTAGAAAGGCGATCGATACCCTCGACAGGTGTCACGGACAGGTTTCCGGCATCTTCTCAGGTGACGAAAATTTCGCCGGCCGGATGCCTTCCCAGGGGACTGAGACATGCGCTGTGGTCGAATACCTCTTCTCGCTCGAAACGATGATCCAGGCCATCGATGATCCGGCCTTCGGCGACCGGCTTGAGCAGATCGCGTTCAATGCGCTGCCCGCGCCTTTCAAGCCTGATATGTGGGCTCGCCAGTATGTCCAGCAAGCGAATCAACCGGTAGCGAAGGTGAGCAAGGAACGGATCTATACGACCAACGGTGAGAAAGCGAACGTCTACGGCCTTGAGACCAATTACGGCTGCTGCACGGCCAACATGCATCAGGGCTGGCCGAAATTCGTGTCACATCTTTGGATGCAGACCGCTGACGGCGGGATTGCGGCGGTTGCTTACGCGCCTTCCCGGGTGTCGACAACCGTCCAAGGAGTGCCGGTCTCGATTGAGCTGGTCACTGACTATCCGTTTTCCAACAAATTGAAGTTTGTCGTTGATGTGGCAAAGCCGGTGAAGTTTCCGCTTCACCTGCGCATCCCGGGTTGGGCTGAGGCCTGCTCGCTTTTTGTCGCCGGGCAGGGCCAACGTGCGGGCGCGAAGGCAAAGACCTCGAGATTTGAGACTGTAAATCGCGAATGGAGGGGCAAGACGGAGGTTCTGCTGGCTTTCGAAATGCCGCTCCGACTCGAAAAGAGATACAACAATGCCACTGCCCTCTGGCGAGGTCCGCTCGTTTTCAGCCTGAAAATCGGGGAGGACTGGAAAAAGATCGCCGGCGAAGAACCGCATGCCGACTGGGAAGTGCTCCCGACGACACCCTGGAATTACGGCCTGGCGATCGACGAGAAGAACCTTTCAAAATCAGTCACCGTCGAGGAGCGAGCGGTTAGCCGTAATCCATTCAATCAAGCCGAAGCGCCTGTCGTCTTGAAGGTGAAGGGCAGACGAATTCCTCAGTGGGGCATAGAGAAGAACGCCGCCGCCGCCCCACCGCCGAGCCCGGTCAGTTCGTCAGAACCGCTCGAAACCCTGACCCTGATCCCGTACGGTGCGGCTAAGCTGCGGATCACGGAGTTTCCCGTGGTGAAGTGAGGTCGTGAAAGGACCTCAAGGACCGGAGTTGCCTTTTCAGTCCTTGGGGTCTTTGAGGTCGCTGGGATCCTTTAGCTTGCTTCCGGGGCAGCCGGCACCCGAAACGCCGGCCAGGTGAAAAGCAGCCCCGCGCCAAGCCCAATACACAAAGACCCGCACAGAACTGCCATCCCCAACAGGGGCACGAGCAAAGCTGCTGAAAGAATGAGCGCCCCTGCGAGCATCGTCTTCCAGGCAGCCGTGCGAAACACCCGGCGGCCGAGGGCCCAAGCGAGCCCGTAGTAGCCAAACCACGTTGCGACGGACAGCAACAGAAGCAGGAGCCAGAAGACAATTTCCATCACTGTCGAGGCCGGCTCGTACTCGTCAAGGTATTCGAAATAGACAAACCAGAGCCCGAGGCCGACAACGAGAGCCAGCCACCACCAACGGACCAAGCGGTCAGCGAGCCGGTCGGATCGTTCCCGCCTCCAGACACCACCGGCGATCAAGATAGACAGGACTTGCCCGCCGAGAAGACACAGCACCCCGAGCGGGTGAAAACTCCTTTGCCCGGGCAGGTGGAACCAGGGATAGGATTCCGCATCTCCGGCGATCTTGGCTCCCGGTTCCTTCTCGAGGGATCCCCCGATCGCCAAAGCATCTCCGCCGATCGGTCCGCGGGTGTGGATCCATCCTCCGACGACTACCACATCGCCGTCGACAGGGCCGCTGATCTCGGCATTCCCACCGATCAGGACGAGGTCCCCTGTCAGTTTCCCGTGGATCTCGGCCGAGCAGAGGATGCAGATGACATCCTCCTTGGTCGACCCCTTTGGCACTGTCACTCTGAAGAAGTAGCTGGTGGTCGAGTTATCTTCGCCTTGAGCGAGACCAACACCGGTGAGAACGAACAGAGTGAGAGCCGTCAGAATCGCGCGCATCTCTAGAAGATACCGCAGGTTGGTCCCGACGCTGACAGATAAATCAGCTTCCCTGTTTCCCGCGCAGTTCCGCGCGCAGCGGGAAACGCTCTTCGTCGATCCAGTCCATTTCCGCACCGAAGCAGTGACCAGCGGTGCAAGGGTTTCTTGCAGGTTCTGGTGGTCTCTTGGGGGGCAGGACCCCGGCCTGCGCCGCAGAAACGCTTGGCCTGGTTTTTGCATTCGGCTCGTCCATGACGAACTGCAAAGGGACAATCTTCTTTTTCATGGTCCTCATCGATCTTTGTTGCCTGGCACACGGCCAGGCCGAACGCCGCTGGGAAGT
>RPQK01000780.1 GCA_003819755.1 Acidobacteriota bacterium
GGCAGGAGCGTGGCATCGTGATGGACCTTGTACAGGTCAAAAACGTGGTATGTCGGTGTCAGGATCAGCTTGTCGTCCCGGGTGAGGATGACCGCCTGGAGGACGTTGATCATCTGCGCGATGTTCGCCACGCGGACCCGGCTGCAGTGGTTGTTGAAGATGTTCAGGTTGATGGCCGCGACCAACGCGTCGCGCAGCGTGTTCTGTTGGTAAAGAAAGCCCGGATTGGTCCCCGGTTCCACGTCATACCAGGTGCCCCACTCATCCACGGCAAGCGCCACTCTTTTTTGCGGGTCGTACTTGTCCATGACAGCAGAATGGCGTTCGATCAGGGTTTCCATCTCGAGGGTCTTCTTCAGGATGCTGAACCAGCCCGACTCGTCGAAGTCGGTGGCTGACCCCTTGTTCCTCCAATTGAGGACCGTGTAAAAGTGGAGGCTCAGACCGTCCATATGAGAACCGGCCTCGCGCATCAGCACCTCGGTCCAGTCGTAGTTCGCATCGCTTGCCCCGCAAGCGACTCGGAACAGGCGATTGCTTCCATAGTTGCGCAGATAACTCCGATACTGGCGGTAGACATCGGCGTAGTAAGCCGGGCGCATATTCCCGCCGCACCCCCACACTTCGTTTCCGACACCCCAGAGCGAAATCTTCCACGGTTTGTCCCGGCCGTTGGTGCGGCGCAGGTCAGCCATCGGGCTCTTTCCGTCAAAGGTCGTGTATTCAACCCATTCCGCCATTTCCTGAACGGTTCCACTGCCGACATTTCCGCAGAAGTACGGTTCGGTCCCGACCTGGTCGCAGAAGTCCATAAACTCGTGCGTCCCGAAGTGGTTGTTTTCAGTAACCCCGCCCCAATGGACGTTCACGATCGTCGGCCGCTTTTCCCGCGGGCCAATGCCGTCTTTCCAGTGGTAGGTATCGGCGAAGCAGCCGCCCGGCCACCTCACATTCGGCACCTTGATCCGCCGCAGCGCCTCGACCACGTCTTTCCGTATACCCCGGACATTGGGAATCGTTGAATCTTCTCCAACCCATATACCGCCGTAAATGCAGCTGCCAAGGTGTTCCGAGAAATGGCCGTAGACGTGCCGGCTGATCCGGTCTTTGCCCTGGTCGGCATTAATCACGACCTTGTTTCCGTCCGCGGCCGCCAGTTCTCCCCCTAACAGCACCATTGTTAACGCCAGCACGAGCTTTGATTTCATTTTTTCTCCGCTTGACTTCCTGGATTCCCGCTTCTAGTCTCTTTGACTGGAATTATTAGTTCCACTATGTGAATCACCTGTCAAGGAAAAAGAAAGCAGAAAAGGGGCAGAGGAAAATGACGGTCGCGGAACAATTTAGACTTAATGGCAAGGTCGCGCTTGTGACCGGTTGCGGACGACCGAACGGTTTGGGATTCGGAATGGCCCAGGGCCTGGCGGAGGCCGGAGCCGACATCGCAGGGATCGATGTCGGGGATCTCGACGAGGCAGGTTCCCTGATCAAACAGACCGGGCGGCGCTTTTTCGGCATGCGCGAGGACCTGACCGTTCCCGGCTGCATCGACAAAGTCGTCCACGAGATTTTGGAAACGCTGGGGCGAATCGACATTCTCGTCAATAACGCCGGGATCATCCGTCGTTCGCCGGCCGTCGATTTCAGCGAAAAGGACTGGGACGACATCCTTCAGGTGAATCTCAAGACCGTTTTCTTCCTGTCCCAGGCGGTCACGCGGGTCTTTCTGGCCCAGAGGTCGGGCGGGAAAATCATCAACATCGCCTCAATGCTCTCCTTCCAGGGAGGGATCAACGTGCCCGCGTACACCGCCAGCAAGAGCGCCGTGGCAGGAATAACCCGGGCATTGGCCTGCGAATGGGCAAAATGCGGGATCAATGTGAATGCCATCGCTCCCGGATACATGGCGACCGACAACACCGCGCCCTTGCGCGCCGACGCGTCACGCAGCGCGGCAATCCTGGATCGGATTCCGGCGGCACGGTGGGGAGAGAACTCCGATCTGAAGGGGGCGGTCGTTTTCCTGGCATCGCCGGCATCGGATTATGTGCACGGGCATATTCTGGCGGTTGATGGGGGCTGGCTGGCAAGGTAACGCCAACAGGGACAGAAGGGACAGAAGGGACAGAAGATCAGGCGGCTTAGGTCCCTTGTGTTCCTTGTGTCCCTTCTGTCCCTGGTTTTGCGACTATGCAGAAGCTAACACGTCGCTTCTTCATCCAAGGCTTGGCGGCCGCCGGGGCGGCGCCAGTCGCATGGTCGCGTGACTTGATCGACCGCGAGCGTCTGGTTACGCGCCACAATCCTGTTATTACCGCCCTCGACCCCTTTGCGCCGCTCAGTGTCGGGAACGGCGAAATTGCCTTCACGGCGGACATCACCGGCCTGCAGACCTTC
Source organism: Acidobacteriota bacterium (assembly GCA_003819755.1). Lineage (GTDB taxonomy): Bacteria > Acidobacteriota > UBA6911 > RPQK01 > RPQK01 > RPQK01. The sequence goes on from RPQK01000780.1 coordinate 2,398, forward strand.
ACCGCTCCTTACGAGTCGGGAATTCCGCTGTGCACGCAGTCCCAGTGGGGCTGGCACAGCTTCCCTGCCCTGCCCGGTAAAACAGCGGCGGATCTCATCCTCGAGGAATACCAGACGGGTAGTCGAACGGTCGGCTACGCGACCCGGAGGGAAGGCCAGGAGGAGTTGTACAACTGGCTGCGCGAAAACCCTCACCGCCTGAACCTTGGCAGGATTCGCCTCGATATCCGGCATAGGAACGGGGAGGCCGTCCAGACCGGGGATCTGTCGCATATTCGCCAGACGCTCGACCTCTGGTCGGGGCTGCTCAAGAGCCGCTTCCAGGTTGACGGCGAAGAGATTTCGGTTACGACCGCCTGCCATCCCAGGCAGGACCTTCTCGCTTTCGTAGTCGACTCGCCTCTGCTTTCCGACGGACGGCTCGCGCTCGCGGTGGACTTCCCTCATGGTTCCCCGCGAATGAACGCCGCCGACTGGTCGCATCCCGATCATCACAGGAGCGAGATCGTTTCGCAATCGGCCCGACGCCTGGAGATCACCCGGGTTCTCGATGAGACGGAATACACAGCGGGTATTGCCTGGGACACCGACGCGACGGCGGCCCGGGAGGGAGCGCACAGCTTTTCCCTCCGGGCCAAACCGGGAACAAACATCCTTTCGGCCGTGGTCCGATTCAGCGAACAGGCTGAGAGAGCCGAGCCGCCTTCAGCCGACGCGACGATCGCGGCGAGCCGGGCTCACTGGGCCTCCTTCTGGTCATCCGGCGCGGCGGTCGAGCTCGCGGGAAGCACAGACCAGAGGGCGCAGGAACTGGAGAGGCGTTTAATACTCTCGCAGTATCTGACCGCAATCCAGTGCTCGGGTTCTCTTCCGCCGCAGGAGACCGGCCTCACCTGTAACTCGTGGTACGGCAAATTCCACCTGGAGATGCACCTGTGGCATTCCGCCCACTTCCCCCTCTGGGGGCGGCCGGCACTTCTGGAACGGAGTCTCGATTGGTACCGTTCGATCCTGCCCGCAGCCCGGGAAAGGGCGCGCGATCAAGGCTACCGCGGTGCCCGCTGGCCGAAGATGAGCGGACCCGAGGGCCGAGACAGCCCGTCTCCGATCGGGCCGTTGCTCGTCTGGCAGCAGCCGCATCCGATCGTTTACGCCGAATTGTGTTAC
>RPQK01000781.1 GCA_003819755.1 Acidobacteriota bacterium
CCCGAAGCCCAGACCCGGATCTATGTCGATACCGGCCCTGTCGATGAGAAAGCCTGGGCCGTCAAAGCCGGGCTCGGCTGGCAGGGGAAGAACACCAATGTCCTGAACCGGCGGCTCGGTTCGTGGTTCTTCCTGGGAGAGATCATTACCGACCTCGAATTAGAGCCTGATGCTCCGGGGCGCGACTACTGCGGTTCGTGCACCAGGTGCATCGACGCTTGCCCAACCCGTGCGCTGGAACCGTACCTCCTTGACGGCAGGCGCTGCGTTTCCTACCTGACCATCGAACTTCGCGGCGACATACCCGAAGAGCTCCGGGAAGGTTGCGGTCCCTGGATATTCGGCTGCGATATTTGCCAGGAAGTGTGTCCCTGGAACCGTAAATCCCCCTTTTCTTCCGAGCCGGAATTCGAGCGCAGACTTGACGTGGCGGAAACCCGCTTGGTTCCCTTGAGCCGTATGACGCCTGAGGAGTTTTCGCAACGGTACCGTCAGACGGCGATTAAGCGAAGCAAATGGCGTGGACTGATGCGCAATACGGCTGTCGCCCTCGGCAATTCCGGAAATCCTGAGGTGGCGCCCGAGCTCGGGCGGCTGCTGGACGATCCGGACCCGATGATCCGACGTCATGCGGCCTGGGCGCTTGCCCGGATTGGATCAGAAGAAGCTCTGAGATTGCTGGAGCAAAGGAGAACCGTAGAAACCGACGTGGCGACGCTCCAAACCCTCGAACGCCTTGTCCAACCGGACAGGGATCGGAAAATCTGAAAAATCAAAGGGCGGGCACCTCGGTCCGGTGTCGCGCAAAACAAACAGAGCACCAAGCGCAGCGCTTTTTTTGCGGAGCGCGTCGGACACGTTCCGCTTTAGAACCTCAGCAGCACACCCACGCCGTCCAAGTGATCCAGAAATGAAGGCTCTTGAATAATCTCGATCTTTGCTCCGTGATGCTCTGCCAGCTTCTCCATCTGGTTCCGCAAATCCACTTCCACGGTGGGGGTCCGGCAGTACGTGCACTCATTGGAGGACAGCGTGAAAAGCGAGCCGCACCTGGGACATTTCTTCCCCCGTTGAGCAAACGGGCTGCTGAGAACCAGGGTGTGCACCTTGCCCTGCTGCAGGTTGAACAGCGTGGCCTCCAGCCCGGCTGCAGAAAGGTAGTCGTGAGAAAGCCTGTCGTACAGCTGTTCGAGAGTCTGTCTGCTCAGCATCTGCTGCCGGCGCTGGACCTCAGCAAGGACACTATCGAGAAGCTGAGAATCGGAGGTTCCTGCGGGAGGATTTTGAGTCAAGAGGAGCTGTTTGTCGATTTCTGCGGAAAGGAACTTGCGAAGCTCTGCAATGTTGGCCTGGGTGCCGAGGAGGACGAGCCCCTGAGTTTTCTCGGTCCGCATCAAATTCTCGATCTCCTCAGCGAGGTCTTTCAGGAAATGCTGAACGACGTCGCGCGTCCTCCGTTCATATCGGACCTTCGAGGAACTGCCAGGCAGGTTGCGCGCCGGAAGAGCCGGGTTAGACAGCTGTCGTTTTCTAACGATGTCCGTCAGATAAACGCTGAAGATTCGGGCGGATTGCTGATCGAACACGACCACACAGAAGTGCCGATTCTGCTGAAGGATCTCGATCAGTACGTCGAGATTGGGGGCCGCGGAGGCGGCGATCTTGTTACGGACCGAAACCGGCAGCTGGAGAGCCCGAAAATAGCCGCGCCCCCGGCTCGAGAAGACGGCGACCCCGCGTGCGGTCTTCTCGAGAGACTGCGCCAGAAAACTTTCGATCTGAAGCAGGTTGTCCCGAAACTCCCGAAGTCCGGCCTCACCCTTTGCGGCCGCAATAACGTGTTGAAGGTCCGATGCTTTCTGCTTCAGATAGATTGGGTGTACTCGTTGTCCTTCCGCATTCACCGACGTATCGAGGTACAGACTCACGAAAAGGTGCGACGATTCCTCCAGATCGAGCAACTCCTCTAGAAGATTTCTGATCTCGTCCTGGAGGTTGATCCGGTCCCCAGCCATGGAGTTTTCCCCCGCCCGAATTTTAACATTCTGAAAGCCTAGAAATCCTTAGCAATCAGAGTGCTAAGGAGGAACAATGACAGCTTGGCCTTTCTTTCCAGCATGCTACAATGGGCCTGTGAAAGACATTCTTGGGCTGATCCTGGGCGGAGGCAAGGGGACGCGTCTGTTTCCGCTGACGTTGGTGCGTTCCAAACCAGCGGTTCCCCTTGGCGGCAAATACCGGCTGATCGACATTCCAATCAGCAACTGTATCAATTCGGGTATCAACAAGATTTTTGTCCTTACGCAGTACAATTCGGCCTCCTTGCATCGTCACATCACCCAAACGTATAAGTTCGGCTTCTTCTCGCAGGGATTTGTCGACATCCTGGCGGCCGAACAGACCCCGGAGAGCATTCACTGGTTTCAAGGGACGGCCGACGCCGTTCGCCAGACTCTTCGGCACATCCTAACCTATAACGTGAAGTACATCCTGATTCTGTCCGGTGATCAGCTCTACCGAATGGATTACGGGAAGGTGGTGGAGCAGCATCTGGCACGCAAAGCGGATATCTCCGTCTGCGTGATACCGGTGGAGGAGACGCGGGCGTCGGGCTTCGGCATGCTCAAGATGGAGAAGAACGGCCGAATGACCGAGTTCAACGAAAAGCCGAAGGAACAGAAGGTCATTGACCGGCTGAAAGTCGACGTGAAGACCTGGAAAGAAGCCGGCGTGAGTCACGAGAAACCGCTTCTGGCTTCAATGGGTATCTACCTTTTTCACACCGACATCCTGGTCGAGGTGTTGAAAGACGAGAGCAAGCTCGATTTCGGCAGGGATATCATCCCGGCTGCGCTTCAGAACTACAACGTCTACGGATATATCTTCAACGGATACTGGGAAGACATAGGAACCATCGGGGCCTTCTATCAGGCCAACCTGGATCTGACGGCCGAGTGCCCGCACTTCAATTTCTACGACCCGCAGGCGCCAATCTACACTCACCCTCGTTTTCTGCCTGCCAGCCGGATGGAAAACTGCCAGATCGAAAGCAGCATTATCTCCGAAGGGTGCTCGATCCGAAACGCCAAGATCGTGAACTCGGTCATCGGGATTCGCACCGTCGTTGACCGGCAGGCAGAGATCTGCAACAGCCTGGTCATGGGGGCGGACTTCTACGATGCCAACTCGCTATCCATCCCCGTGGGAATCGGCAGCAATACCAAGATCAAAGACGCGATCATTGACAAAAACGCGCGGATTGGCCGTAACGTCAGGATCGAGAACGCGCGTAAGCTAAAGGACTTTGACGGCGGCAACTACTACGTGCGCGACAGCGTAGTGATCATCCCGAAAAACGCCGTGATTGAGGATGGTACGGTAATTTGATGGTTATTTACGAATTAGGGGTATCCACTTCACTCCAGTAGCCCCCTATATCTCGTGGTCGGCTGGCCCCGCGGATCGTCGCGGATAAACGCGGATAACGCGGATCAAGCACGGCGGCTTCACATCATGAGGTCTGACCCTATCTGAAGCCGCCGTGCTTGATCCGCGTTATCCG
>RPQK01000782.1 GCA_003819755.1 Acidobacteriota bacterium
AGGATAACCGGCCGGCGGAGGCCCCGACCTTTTTCTTCATCGACATTCAGCCTGATCAAGCGAAGGAGTTCGTGTCGTTGGTTGATCGACAGACTGCCCGGGCGCGTCCGGAGCTCACGCCGGTGGTACGTTCGCGGCTCCATGCGATCGATGGACATATCGTCAAGGCAGAGGAAGAGGGAGTGGAGAAGGACGACAAGCGCACGGAGGGGAAAGAGGCGCGGGGAAAGCAGTGGTATCTCACCCGGGAGTATGTGCTGACCTTCCTCGATCAGCTACCGAAAGACAATCAGCTGGTCAAAGGGGAATGGTGGAAGCCTGGGCAGGTCTTCTCGACCCCACAGGTTTCAGTGGAGGAAGAAGCCGCCACGCATTTAGGCCTCACGATCGGCTCGACCGTGGAGTTCGATATTCAGGGGGCCGCAGTGTCGGCGGAGGTGAGCAGTATTCGCAAAGTCGAGTGGGGAAATTTCTCGACGAACTTCTACATGATCTTGTCCCCAGGCGCGATTGAAGGGGCGCCGTTTACCTATGTGGCGACGGTGCGGGTCTCGCCACAGGAAGAGGTGCCGTTGCAGCAGGCGGTCGTCGTCTCATTTCCGAACGTCAGCGCGATCCATGTCGGCGACGTGCTCGATGGTTTCGCGCGTGTTCTCGATCGTCTCTCGTTGGCAATCAGGGCGGTGGCGTTATTTTGTGTTGCTGCCGGCGGGTTGGTCATGGCGGCGGCACTCGCAGCGACACGCTACCGGCGTCTCTACGAATCGGTCATTCTGAAGGCGCTCGGCGCGACCCGTGGCCTGATTGCACGTGCCTTTGCCATTGAGTATGTCCTGCTGGGCGCCGTCGCCGGGTTGATCGGACTGTCCCTCGGGAGTGCCTTGTCATGGGCTGTGTTGCGGTATGTGTTCGATCTTCCCTGGAGCATACACCCACGGGTACTTGGCATCGGCCTCCTGCTCACGATGGTGCTGACGCTGATTGTGGGTTTTGCGAGCACCTACCGGATTCTCGGCCAACGGCCGCTGGCCGTGCTCAGGCACGAGTAAACGATGCAACTAGCAGGATGCTGAAAAAGCCCGCCAGCAGGGGAGGGATGGCCCGGTGAGTCTCCTGTGCTCGCGCAACGCGCGGTCTCAGAAGACCCTCGTTGGACGCGCGCAGCGAGGGACTCATCCGGGTCATCCTGAGGATAACGTACACGAGCAAGCTTGGAAGGATTATCTTTGGTCGCTCGCTGCGGCCTTGTTTGGGAAAAGGCGCGTCTCGGCGCGCCGGGGTTGGGCGGGTGAGAAGGCCGGCCTTTTTGAGCATCCTGAATGATGTGCTCCTGTTGTCTGAGACATACAGACCAATTAAATTCCTGCGCACACACAAAGCTTTTCACTGACTGCTATGCCGGTTGCCTCTTTTCTCGGCCAGCGCATACGTTATCACCCGCCCACTCTCGGAGAGTCTGGCCGCAGCACATCAATTGGGTACGATCTTGAACAGGCCACCTCCCTGGGTCATTACGTAGAGGTCGCCTGCAGCATCTTCGCCAAAGCTGGTAATAGAACCGCCCGGCGGACTGAGTAACGGCCATTCCGTCTGCTCTGTGGCTTGACCGTTCTGATGGCGGAAACTCTTCACAAATCCCGCGCAAAAATCTCCGTAGAAGTAGGTCCCGCGCAACGAAGGAATCGCATCTCCGCGATAGACATAGCCTCCGGTCACCGAACAGGCCCCGCTGGCGTGGGGATAGTCGAGGACCGGCAAGGTGAGCACGCCTGAATCGCAGCTGCTTGACGGATTAAAACACAGGAATCCCTCCATCAACCGCCAGCCGTAATTGGCCTGACGCCCTGCGTTGGGGGCAACGGCGACATCGATCTCTTCTCTCGCACTCTGTCCCACATCACCGATATAGAGGTCGCCTGTTATGCGGTCAAAGGAGAAACGCCACGGGTTCCTAAGTCCCAGGCTCCAGACTTTCTGCGCGTCGCCGCCGAGCTGGACGAACGGATTTATAATGACGTTATTGCAGGGATCCCCCGTGTCGGGATTGAGGCGAAGGAGTTTCCCGAGCAACGAAGATAGATTCTGCCCGTTGTTGTTCGGGTCGCCGCTATCCCCCCCATCGCCGATCCCGGCATACAGACATCCATCCGGGCCAAATGCCAGCATGCCGCCGTTGTGATTCGAAAAGTTGGGATGTGCCACAGGAAGAAGGGTCACGGCCGAAGAAGAATCCGCGAGGTTTGGGTCCGAAATATTTCTCAGGTAAAGAGCGATGACAATGTTACCGGCGGTGTTCGTGTAAAAGACGTAGAACTGGCGATTGGCATCGTAATCGGAATCGAACGCCATCCCTAGAAGCCCCCGTTCGCCTACGGTTGAAATAAGGCCGCTGAGATTGAGAAAGGCACTTGGACGCAGGGAGGAGCTGTTCCTGTCAAAAATTCTGATGAGACCTCTTTTCTCGACAATGAACAGACGCGTGTCGTCGTTCGGAGCTGCGCTCATAAACACCGGAAAAGTCAGATTTGTTGTGACGGGTTGCAGCGTGAGACTAGTGGAGGTAGCAAGCGAGTTCTGTTGAGTGTCGTCTCCCGAGCACCCGATCAGGCATCCTGTGCTGACAAAGACCAAACCAGCCATCAACAGGCGCCGAATCGGTACCATCAGCCCCTCCGCGTGATGCCAAGCTGTATGCCGTCAGCCTACTATAGAGTGCTGGATCGCCTCAAGTCGCCCCTGTCGGTATCTATCCAGGTAGGTGCGCAAGGCAAGGCTGTCTCGTTCTCGGACCGTGACGGCGATCCTCAATTGTTCGAGATATTGTTCAAGCGTTTTCCCGCCGAGGTCGATCTTGCTCGTTATGAAAAAGTCCCGCACCTCTCGTTCGAGTTCAGGTGTGGAAAGGCTGACGATCCCACCGCACATGCGCCGCAGCCCTTGTTTGGGGAACAATTGGTCCATCTTCTCCCAGTTCGTTTTCACAAAGGCCCAAGCTAATTCTCTGCCATAGACATTGCCCAGGATGGCGCTGACAAGAAACGGCGCGTCTTGTGTGCGGATTTCTCCGCTGATGGTGCGGGTGAGTGTGCGTTCGAGCAATGCCTTGGGCTGGAAGGCCGCGAGCGAGAAGAGATAGCGCCGTTCTTCTTGCGGTGTGGCGGCGGTACGGAATCGTTCGTTAAATTCGTCGTACCTGGTTGCGTCGCCCGTATGTGCGACGATCGCAATGAGCGAGGGCACGACATTGGGGTCAACGGCTGTCGCGTCGTTGCGGTAAGCCCGGTACAGCTCGGCTGCGTGTCGTTGGATGGCCGGATCATTGCCGAGTTTACCCTGTGCGCCGATCAGTTCACCTCGCAATTGTTTCGTCAGCTCGCTCTCGCCACTTCGGGGGACCCAACCCAAGTCAGCAACGGCCGGACCGATCCGACCTCGTACAAACGCTTCGAGTGCCGGCCGATCCTCCACCGTGATGATCCGGTTCAGGAAGGAGAAGGAGTCGAGTAGCACAGCCCAGACATTCTTGTCCCGCTCCGTAGTGAA
>RPQK01000783.1 GCA_003819755.1 Acidobacteriota bacterium
ATGCTGGAGACGAATATAGAGATTAGCTGGTTGTTTTCGTCGATGAAAGCGTTCAGATGAGAGGCTTCCCTTCCTTCGACATTCGACATTCGATATTCGATATTCTGATCAGCACACTCCAGAGCGCTCGCGCCGCCACCCTCGAACACCTGACAAAAGCGGCTTGAACTGAGATGCGAAGAAACTCAAATGCCAGTATTATTTACGGCCGCGCACGAGCAAAGTTGCACGCGCCGCGCGATCAAGTGTTACGCTTGCGGCTCTGTTGGAACCGCCCGTTTGCAACCTGCCCCCGCATCAGTAATAATCCCCGTCATGGAAGAGCTGACACGAAGGACGTTTATTGCTACCACCGGGGCAGCACTCGGCCTCGGGTGCTCGGCGGCGCTCGCAGCACAGGTGCCCGGCGGGTTTCAAGGCCCCATCTGCTTGTTTTCAAAGCACCTGCCCGATCTTCATTGGAAGGATCTCGGGCCGGTCGTCAAAGCCATCGGTTTTGAGGGAGTCGACCTGACGGTTCGGCCGGGAGGGCATGTCCTCCCCGAGCGGGCACAGGCTGATCTCGAGCCGGCGGTCCAGAAGATTCGGGAGGATGGCGTCAAGGTCCCGATGCTCACCACCGCTCTTCTTTCCGAAGATGACCCCGCTGCCGATCCGATACTGTCGCGAGCGGGCAAGCTCCAGGTCCCGTTTATCAAACCCGGCTATTACAAATACGAACTGAAGGACGTCAAAGGGGAACTGGAAGTTGTTCGCCGGCAACTGAGCGGGCTGGCCGCCCTGGCCGCCCGGCACCAGGTTCAGATTGGTTATCATAACCATGCCGGGTACGTCGGGGCTCCTGTCTGGGACGTTGCCGGCATCATCGAGAAACTCGATCCAAAATGGGTCGGCTATTACTACGATGTTCGCCACGCCGTGGTTGAGGGAGGCGGCATTGGTTGGAAGGTATCGACACAGCTCGTCGCCCCGCGCCTGAAAATGATCGCGGTTAAGGACTTTTACTGGGAGAAGGTTTCGGGGAAAGGCTGGCAGCAGAAGAATTGCCCGCTCGGCGAAGGGATGGTCGATTGGCCTGCCTTTTGTCGAATGCTCGCAAAAGCGGGTTTTCAAGGCCCGGCCTCCGTGCATCTCGAATACGAAATACCTGGGGCAACGAAGAGCGAACGCCAGGACAACACCATCGCGGCCGCTAAGCGTGATCTGGACTTTTTCAGGAAGTGCATCGTCGAAGCCTACTCGTCGCGATCCTGAGGAGAGAAAATGAGAAAGATGAGTCGCCGTCGGATGTTAAAGGTGACAGCCGCAGCTCCCGCGCTGAATCTGCTCGTGCCGCGAATCAAGGTCGCCGGAATCGGAATCGGCTTCCTGGAATTCGCGTTCGAGGATTATCAGTATCGAACACCGCTGAAGTTCGGAGGGACGGTCGTTGACCGTGTCACGCTCCTGAACGTGAATTGCACGGTGAAGACGGTTGAAGGCAAGACAGCCAAAGGTTTCGGTTCGATGCCACTCGGCAACGTATGGTCTTTCCCGTCGGCCGAGATGGGCTATGAGACGACGCTGAATGCCATGAAGATCCTGGCCGACGAGATCTCGAGAATAACTTCTCGTTATCGCGGTTATGGCCACCCGATCGACATCAACTGGGCTTTGGAACCCGCGTATCTGGCTGCGGCAGACGCCGTATCGAGGAAGCTGGAACTGAAACAGCCGATTCCCAAGCTTTGCACCCTTGTGACGGCCAGCCCCTTCGACGCGGCTTTGCACGATGCCTTCGGCAAGCTCCACGGGGTGAGCTCCTACCAGACATATGGTCCCGAGCTCATGCCCAATGATCTTTCGCACTACCTGGGTCCTGATTTCAAAGGTGAATACCTCAGCTCGTATGTGCTGCCTTCGCCTAAACCGCGAATGCCGCTATATCACCTGGTCGGCGCAGTAGACCCAATCCTTGAGGAAGACATCCAAACGAGGCTCAACGACGGTCTCCCGGAAACACTGCCTGAATGGATTGACTACAACGGCCTGACTCACATCAAGATCAAACTCAACGGCGACAACCTGGACTGGGACGTGAACCGCGTGGTTCGAGTCGACCGTGTGGCGGCCGAAAGCCAAAAGAAGCGCGGGGTGGCGCGTTGGTTCTACTCGCTCGACTTCAATGAGAAGTGCCGCAACGTGGAATACCTGCTGGAATTCCTGCGGCGGGTTCGCGAGCAGACGCCGGCCGGCTTCGAGCGTATTCAATACATCGAGCAGCCGACCAGGCGGGATCTCCGGACCGATCGTGCCAACGTCATGCACCAGGCGTCCAAATTGAAACCGGTCGTCATCGACGAATCGCTCACCGACCTGGAGAGCCTCAGGCTGGCCAAGGACATGGGGTACACAGGCGCAGCGTTAAAAGCCTGCAAAGGACAGAGCCAGGCACTCCTAATGGCGGCGGCTGCTCAGAAGTACAAGCTTTTCCTCTGTGTCCAGGACCTGACCTGCCCGGGTGCGTCTTTGATTCATTCTGCGGGGCTGGCGGCCCACGTCGGCCCGGTTGCCGCTATCGAGGCGAATTCCCGCCAGTATGTCCCCGCCGCAAACAAGGCCTGGGAATCAGGGTTCCCGGGAATCTTCACGATCAAGGATGGGACGATGGAAACCGGCATCCTCAAAGGTCCCGGCCTGAGCGTCGTTTGAGCGTTTTTTTTATCCACGAATTACACGAATGTTAATTCGTGAAATTCGTGTAATTCGTGGATAAAAAAACGCTCATCTCAACCCGAAAAGCCTCTTGTCCTCGCTCAACCGGTCAGCGACTGATTGGGAGATCTTCTCGAGCGATTCCGGTTTCATACCAAGAATCGCCGCCGCTGTGAGCGACGACAGGTCAAGATCGGCGCGTTTCGAAGGCCCGATCCCCTGTTTCACACAGACCGCATCGGCAAGACTGACAATGGCGCACAGGTGCGGATCAAGCGTAGCGGCTGCGGGGTTGTGGTGTTCCCTGACCACTTCCTGCAGCACGGCCGGAAGGTTCCACTTCTGGGCGACCAGCCCGCCGACCGCCGTGTGGTCAAAGCCGAGAATCGTCCTCTCTGCCTCGGCAAACCAAACCTGCTCGTTGTAGACCCTGTCCAGCACCTGTTGGTATTCGTTGGGCAGGCTCCTGTCCATAACGACCTTCCCGAGATCGTGGAGCAGGCCGCAGACAAATGCTTCCTGACCGTCTGGATAATGGCAGGCTTCGGCAAGGAACTCAGAAGCGACGGCGACCGCCAGCGCGTGTTCCCACATCTGCCGGTTCTTCATCGCCCGGGACCGGACAACGCCGTCAATGGAAGCGGCCAGAACCAAAGACCGGAGACGCCTCTTCCCGAGCACCAGAATCGCCTGGCGAAGCGTGGAGACCGGTTGTCTGGCGCCAAGCAGGCTGGAATTGGCGATGCGCAGGATCTTCGCAGTGAGAGGTTGATCTCGGGTGATGAGGCTCTCCAGGTCGTGATCCCGACTCCCGTGGTCTGAGACGGTCTTCAGGACCTTCC
>RPQK01000784.1 GCA_003819755.1 Acidobacteriota bacterium
GGAGGTGTAGGGGCGCCAGGGTGCGGGCCCAAGCCACGTGTTCCAATCGAGCCACGAGGGTTCCGGTTCAGGGGGAGCATCGCAGTACCAGAGCGGTGGCCCGCCCACGTTCACCGTCACGTTTTCAACGTGCCCGATGTAGCCGTTTCTGATCAGTTCACAGGCGAAACGAAATTCGAACCAGGAACGTTGCTGGGTCCCGACCTGGAGGACCGTCGCGTAGCGTCCCACCGTCTCAGCAACCTCCTGGGCCTGCCGGATCGTCAGAGTGTGCGGTTTCTCGCAGTAAATATCCTTTCCTGCGACAGCGGCTGCGACTGAGAGCGGGGCGTGCCAACGGTCCCCGGTCGCGATCACCACAGCATCGATATCCTTACGAGCCAGCAACTCCTGGTAGTTATGGTAGGCCGTGCAGTCCCGGTTGCCATAGTGCTCGTTGACTGCCTGCTGGGCGGCCTCTCTCCTTTGGCTGTTGACGTCGCAGACAGCCAGGACCCGGGTATCGGGGCGGCCAATGAAGCCGCCTTTCTCGGCCCATTGACCGCCGCGAAGCTGGCTCATGCCTTGGTACCCCAGCCCGATGAAGCCGAGAGCAATCCGATCGCTGGGCGGAACCGGCCGGGCGTAGCCGAAACGGGCGGCCAGGCCGCCCGCCGTTGTCAACGCCAGGGAGTTGCGAATGAATCGTCTGCGGGAAAGGAAGTGCGTCATGTCATCACCTCCGGCAATTAGCAGGATTGAAGGTGCAGGAAGCTTTTATTGTGGCCGGACTCTCCAGAGTCCGGCCACAATAAAAGCTTCCTGCACCTTCAATCCTGCTCGGGCCAAAAAAACGGCGGCTCTGTAAGAATCGCCTCACGGAATCACCGGCAGCAGTATATGACTCGGGTACTTCTCCGAATGAAAAATCTTCTGCTCGGCCTTTAAGAATCTCGTCTCCAGTTCGTTGTGGCCCCCGGTGTTCAGGTTTCTCGAGAACGTCGGGAAGAGGGCCGAGGCAACCTCAACGCGCAGGCGATTCCCTTTAGGAATGGTAATGCCTGTATGCCACAGGTCCAGAGTGTAACTGACAATCTCGCCCGGTTTGAGTTTCGTCGGGTTGGCCAGCGATTTCCGGTATCGTGCGCGGATTTTCCCCTGGACGAGTTGGAAGATCTTGCCGTTCGCTCTCTCTTCAGAGAGTGTTACGTACCAGTCGGTGTCAACCGCGGACGTCGAAGCATAGAGCACAGCCGAAACCGGCCCGCAGAATGTCAGTCCGCTCTCGAGAGGCTCAGTCCGGTACACCAGGATATCCGCGCGCTTGTCGGCCGTTTCGCCGTGGAATGCCTTGATCCGCTTCTTTTCCTCCTCGGCCGCTATCACCATTTTCTTGCGTTCTTCCTCGCTTCGAGTCGGGTAAAAGCCCGGGTCCGGGGTCGGATCTCCAGGGTCATATGTGAAGCTGTCAGAATCAGCTGTGCTCCCGGAGAGCGCCCAGACGAGGCGGCCGTCACCTTTTCCGGTATTCGCCTTGCCGCCGCTCGTCAGAAGCAGCTTGCGGAACTCGGTTTTCTCGAGAGGGTACGTGTTCCCGGTCTGCCACTTGTTCGTGCCCATCACGAAAAGGCGGACGAGCGGTTCCCCGTCGACCCCGTTCTTGACTCCCTTCAGCCAAAAGTCAAACCACCGCAGGTACTCCCTTTGCAGGTCCGGCTCGGCCTCTTTTCCGAAATCCTCGTCGCCGAGCCCGCGGGAGGCGGTGTCAGTATGCCCCCATGGTCCCACCACCATCTTCTGGTTCCCATGGCCAAAAGACTTCATCTTCAAATAGTTCAGTTTGGTTCCGATTCCGTCTCCGTCGAACCATCCCGACTGATGAAAAACCGGGATATTGACGGTCTTCAGCTGTTCAAGGAAATTCGCTTTCTGCCAGAACGTGCCGTTATCCGGGTGGCGGATCCACTCACGCCAGTATGGGTTCTCCTTGTTCATCAGGACTTTGTCGAGCTCGATCACCGGAAGTGTCGTCAAAAGCTTGCTGTAGTCGCTTTGCGCAACCTTCGCCATTTTGGCGCCGGAGAGCTCGGCCGTGGCTTCGCTCTCGAGAACCTGCGACCACCAGATCGAACCGAGCAGGAAAAAAGCTCCGTACTCATAGGGAATGTTGTAATGAGGATCGGGCGGGGAGACGTTCGGGATGATCGTCACCAGATGCGCCGGCTTCTGGCTGGCAGCCCACCATTGGACCCATCCCAGGTACGATCCCCCGATCATACCCACTTTCCCGTTACACCACGCCTGAGTGGCCAGCCACTCGATCGCGTCGTAACCGTCCTGAGCCTCGTGCATGAAGGGAACCCATGTTCCCTTCGATTTGAAGCGACCGCGGCAATCCTGGATGGCGCACGCATATCCTCGTCGCGCCCAGTACTTCCCGTTAAGCTCCATCAGTTCCTTGCCATACGGCGTGCGGTAAACGATCAGCGGAACCTTGCCGTCGGTTTTTGGCAGGTAGATGTCCGCCGCCAGTTGGATCCCGTCCCGGCACGGAACCATCGTGTCCTTGTTGACCGCCACCTCGAACGATGGTTTCGAAAGGAGAGGATCCTCGACAGTTCTAACAGCCAGCTCTTCGAATCCCTTCCGCACGAAAACTGCTTTCTGAACCGGTACCTCTTCCAGGACGACTTTACCGTCACTGTTTAACCAAAGATCCACGTCAAGCGTCTGGATCGAGAGCCGGTAGCGGGTAAAAGGCACATCTTTGCCCCCGACCGTTTTTTCAGCGTTGTCCAGCCGTTCGAGAGCTCCATCAACCGCCATTCCTCCGCCGACGAAAATGGAGAGCGGCTGCTTGCCGGCCTTGGCTGCGTCGTATTCCTTCAACATGGCGGCGCACAAGGCTGGGCCATAGTTGTCGAAATAGGCCGAGCGTTCCTGGAGCTGTGACGTGGATTTCTTTTCCTGAAAAACAGAAGTCACCAGGCGGCCTTCTCGTTCGATGGTGACCGGGCCTCGGGCCGTCTTCAGGTCCAGTTTCTGCCAAATCCCGCCATCACCCGGCGTAATGACGGCGTCCATCTGCATCGACTGACCGGCCATTTTCAGGCTGAAGTGGCTTTCGTAGCTCCCGTCCTTGCGCCAGACGAAGTCGGTTGTCGCAACCGGCTCCTCGTTGACCCGGAGGATGAACGTTCCCTGGTCCTCAATACCGGCCAGGGAGTACGTGTACGGGAGTTTAGCCGCCTCTTCGTTCGTGACGGACGGCTTCTGCTGGGGTGCCTGTCCGTGAATCACGAGAGGCATGAGAATCGCAAGAAGGACTGTACAGAAGAGACGGGAAAAAGTGCGCATAGTGCTCCTTTACCGGCGTAGCACGAATGGTAGCACCCGATCGCCGGTTTATTCATCGCAATTACGAACCAGCCGGCAAAATCGTTACATTGCCCGGTGTAGGAAACTCCTTCTCCCAGCCAGCCACATCTTCTGATAACGTAGGCCCCATGAGATTCAACCTTCCGCTCGCAATCTGGCTCGTTCTCACA
>RPQK01000785.1 GCA_003819755.1 Acidobacteriota bacterium
CAGCATTTTTCCGAACAAATCGAGCAAGGCAAATTCGACCCAGGCGACGGGACACCACAGGGCGAGACTCTGGAATTTGTAGTTGTCCTTATAGCGGTAGACGTCCCACAGAAGTATTTCCAGTTGCCGGACATCCGGCCCGATGAAGACGGGAATCACCCGGTTCTTGAGAATAGGAATAAGATCCCCCGTCTTGCTGTTCGGCAGCGAGTACCCCTCGACGCCGTCGGTCGAACGAACGCGAAGGACGTAATAGTCGTCGTCCGCCGCGTCGAATTCGAGCAACTCGATCGACTTGATCTTTACCGGCGAGGTCAGGGCGCCAACCTTTAAAACGGGCTCGGCGGCAGCCGCGTTCAGCTCCTGGACAGTGGCGGCTTTGAGGCCTGCGGGCTTATCCGCTGAGGCTTCCAGGGAGCCGCCGGCCACGCCGGCGGCAAGGCTCATTTTAAAGAAAGCTCGTCGATTAAAACTCATATCGTCTACTGCTCCTGCCTCTATGACATGCTGCGGACAGCGTCCCCGATCCCGCTGAGGTTGTCCAGCTTCATCTCGGAGTACTTGCGGGAGATAACGATGCCATCGGCGCCCGCTCTCAGGGCCTCTCCGGTCGCGTCTCGTACCCGCTCGCGGGTTGTCAGCCGGGCATTTTCCATCTTCGCGCCCTCGACGATGTCGAGCTGTGAAAGCGGGATGTCCACGTCTATCCCGGCCAGAATCTTGGCGCCGCCCGGGCCACGACCGGCGCGCGCGCGCTTGATCTCCTGGTACACGTAATTAGCGCTGAGACCGGCTTCAGAAACGCCTGCGAATGGAGCTTCGCTGGGGTAGTTGAGGACCCGGTAATGGAACTGCGTCACTTCTTGCAGCGGCAAGTCCCCATACACCGTATCGCCGATGCTCTGGATGTAGCTCGCCATGCGCGGTCCGCCGCAATTGTTGTAGAGAGCGAGCTTGAGGAAATCGGCGCACTTGGAAAGCTCCGCGAAATCCTGTTCCGCCCGGTAGATCGGATTCATCGAAGTGTTGGTCCAGATGTGCAGGCCGAACTGGCAGTTCTTGTTGGCTGCCTTGACGTGGTCGTACATCAGCTTGTAGACCTCCCGGTAGCTCTCGTGGTACAGGTGCTCCCACTGAAGCAATTCCGGGTTGCGGAGCAGCAGCCGCCAAAAACTGACGTAAAAGCCATCCACTGGTTTCTGATGGGCGCGGCCGGCAGCGACGAGTTTTTCCGCCTCTTGAAAAGCCGCCTTAAGGCGATCGACCCGAATCCCTTGGGCCTTGCCTTTGTCAATGCAGTACTGGCAGAAACAGGTTCGGGAACCGGGTAACCCTCGCTCGCGACCGCGGAACCGAGCTCCAATCATGTCGGTGAAGGCGCCCTGGGTCTCGTTGACATAAATCAGGCCGTCGATGTCGTAGGAATTAACGTAATCGTCGACCAGGCCCGTAAGGAATCGGCGGTGGTACGGGTTGTTGAAGCACAGGGCGTCGGTCTGCTTCCCGTTAAAGTCGAAAGAAAAAAGCTTATCTGCGCCAGGCAGTTTCTCGTTAAAAGAGTTCTGGAACAGCCCGATAACCTTCATGCCGCGCTTGCGGGTGTGTGGAATCAGGTCTCGAAGAACATCGAACCCCGGATGGTCCGTCGCCTGCGTCGCCAACGGGTCGATGGAGATGTCCTTATAGAAAGAGGGGTGAACGGTCGCGTAATTTCCGCCCTTAATGCTCAGATCCTCCACGTTCTTCCCGTGCCCGGGATACGGCTTGTGGCGGCCCGCTGTGCCCCGCGAGTTGGAATAGACCGCGGGCATAACAGTGTTGACGGCGCCGCGTTCCTTGAGGATGTCGAGGCACTCCTCGATCCCCTCATCCGCAAACGAAACCGCTCCTATCTGGATGGCGATCATTTTCGATGAAGCGCGAGGGGCTGCCGCCTGCGTCGCTAGGAGATCCGCTGCGAAAGGAAGTCCGGCGGTGGCTACACTTCCGGCTTTCAAAAACTGCCTGCGATTTATCGAATCCATAGAAAGCACTCCTGTTTTGGCGGATTGATCAGAGCCGTGAGCGCAGCGTTTTTCAGCGGAGCGACCCGGCCATTGCCTCTACACTTGATGTACTTTCGATTTGCGGTAGAGGCAATGGCCGGGTCGCTCCGCTGAAAAACGCTGCGCTCACGGCTCTGATTAAAGCACTCCGGTCGACCTTCGCCCGTTTAGAACGTGAGGCGCAACCCGAGTTGCACTTCGCGCATGCCTCGCGCCGAGTTGATTTCCCCGAACCTGTCGGAGTCGATCGAATTTTCCGGGCCGCTCAGGTTCACAATGTTAAAGGCGTTGGTCGCTTCAGCACGGAACTGCAGCTTCATGCCCTCGTGGATCGTGAAGCTGCGGAAGAGGCCGAGATTGACGGTCTTCAATCCCGGTCCATCCAGGATGTTTCGCCCGGCAGTACCGTCCGTGCCGTCTTCCGGTACCTCGAACGCGGACGTGTTGAACCAGGCCGCCAGGACCTGGTCGCGGGGCCGGTTGGGGTCCAGCTTTGGATCGCCGATCAGATTGGCGCGGTCGCCGTCGTCATTGTCCATGTTGATGTCGTCTCCCGCCCCGATCGTCAGAGGTTCGCCGCTCAATAGCGAGGTGATGCCGGAAATCGTCCAACCGTTCAAGAGAGTTCTCAGCACCGGGTGCGCGGACTGCAGGTAATCGATCTGCCAGATGGCCGAAAGGACGAAGCGGTGAGTCCGGTCAATGTCCATCCGGGCGCGATCGTTTTTGGGATAAAGCGAGTTCTGCGGGACTCCGCGGGTGCCCTCCGTCATGTCGTACTGGTCGATCCCTTTGCCGAAGATGTAGTGCCCGTTGAAGGAGAAATTGCGCGACATGCGCTTCACCGCACCCAGCTCCAAGCCGTGATAGTGCGAGTTGGCACCCGACATGAGCATGTCGATGTCCTGGAAGTTTTGATACGGACGCCGTGCGTCGATGTTGCTGGTGCTCGCGCCCGGCCCGTACACGGGGTAATTGGAATCGATGTTCATCGGCATCTGGCGCGACAATGAACCGACGTAAGCGGCAGTCAGGCTCAGGTCGGAGATCACCTGCCGCTGCAGGGAGAGATTGAACTGGTAGGTGTAAGGCCAGACAAAGGCCGGCGACTGGGCCTTCATAGCGACCGGGAGCGGGAACCTGGGATTGTCGGGCGTGAAGTAGTAGGGGAATGGAGAAACGCCGCCCGGCATGTTGCCGTACGGATCGGTGAGCGACTTGATGTTTCGGAATTGTTGCCGGATGGTGAACGGCGGCCGGTCGGCGGTGCCGTTAGCCATATTCCCTCCCATGCTGCCGTAGTAGACGCCGGCGCCGGCGCGAACCGCGGTCTTGCCGTCGCCGAACGGATCCCACACCACGCCTATCCGAGGCGCGAAGTTGTTCTTGTCTATCGGGATGATGGAGCGGTTGAGCTCGGCATCGAGCGGGAACAACATTCCGAGAGGCGCGGTCGGCACTATGGTCGACTG
>RPQK01000786.1 GCA_003819755.1 Acidobacteriota bacterium
GGGTGACATCACCCTTCAACGGGTAACGCCCGGAGAAGGCCAAGGGGCTCTCGGACTTGGCGGACACGTAGCCAGGAAGCGTCGCGGGACATCGAGCCCGGTAACGGCGTTGAATCAGGGGCGTGTCGAGCGTAAGGTAAATCATTGGCCGCGGGGGGGAATGCGAGTCGGCGCTTAAACTTCCGGGCGGGGTGGGAAGGCCTTGCGGGAAAGTCAAGCCCGCCAACCGGACTCGGGAAAACCGACCGTCCGGGATGAAAACGGAGGCCTGGGGAAACGTGACCCATGGACGAAATAGGAACCCACTCCGTAATCGAAAGAGCGGACGTGGTCACTCTCGGCCTAACGGTGCGCGCGCCTCAGATCTATCCAAACCGGCTTAGTAGGAGACAAAGCGTGAGCTGGTATGCAGTCCGGGCGGTTTACAGTCATGGCAGAGACCCCAATGGAGCAGTCGTGTATGAAGAGCGCATCCTCATGTTCAGATCTGGCAGCGTAGAGGAGGCGTTCGGCATGGCCGAAGCTGAGGCGGCTCAATATCTCAAGCTCAACCCGACGTTCCGGAAGATAGGCGAAGTCGCGGCATTTGTTCTTGGGGAAGTGGACGACCTGCATGGGGCAGAGGTCTGGAGTACATTGGGTACGTCCAGCCTTCCGCCCGAGGAATTCTTTCGGCATCGCTACACGGAATTCGAGTTCCGGCCGCCGTTCGGCTGATGTTCCGTCCAGATCGTCAGCCGCCTGACACGTTGCACGGACTCGCTCATCGCCCTCGTCTGTCCGCCGCCTGGGCGGGGACGTGGTAGCCCATGGCTCTTCGCTGGTCTGGCCCTCGGGGCGCGGTTCAAGCCGCCAACCCGGCGTTGCAGCGGAGCGGCCCCGGCTTCCCTGCGGCGGGAAGTAAGTGGTGAAAACGCGGCTCGTGGTTCGGGGCAACAAAGTGGCTGGGGCCGCCCGCTGAACTTGTTGCCGTTAGCCGGCGCCGAGCCGAAGGTGGGGGCACGGTTTTGATGGCTCATGCTTGGGTGTCCATATCAGTCTCGTCTTGGTAGCAAACCGTTATCGCTTGGGGTGCAAAGGGCCGTTCATGAAAGGTAGGTGGCGCGATGGATAGCTTCAAAATCGTGTATTGGTTCCTTGCGGCTCTCATTCTCGTGATCGGCACCTCCAGTCCAATGCACGCGGATACGTTATACCTGCCACAGGTTGCTCGAGGACAGGTAGGCAATGTCTCAATCCGCACCTTGGTGGTCTTATCGAATCCAGGAACAGTAAGTACCCTTGACCGTCCACCTGGAGGCATCGAGTGTCGACCTGCTTCAGCCGACCGACATCGGTGTCGGTGTCGCTGAGACCAAAACTGTTTCGATCGAGGTGTTCCAAGCCGGGAAGCTGCCCAGTGATAGAGCCGCCTAACCCGGCGTTGCAGCGGAGCGGCCCCGGAGCGGCTTCCAGGGCAACGACGAGGTGAAAACGCGGCTGGCGGCCGGATTTGGCGGGAAGGCAGCTTGAATCTAGATCCATCCGACTGACCAGTGACCAGCCGATCCACTCGTTCGCTCTTTTCGGTGCGGACGATCTGCGTTTTCTCGCCTCTGTCCCGGGTCAATCCTGTAAGCCTAACTGAGACAAGAACGGAAGGAACGGGGAAAGGGCGTCCATTGCGCTATCCACTGCACCGCACCGCGCTAGAACTCGGGTGGACGTCGCTTCGGTCAGCCATGCTACCGCGCGGACACTCGTCTTCGCTTGTGGGACGGGTTGAGCGCTGCAAGCGAAACTCGAAAGGCGCCTCGTGACGTCGCCAGATAAGCGGTTAAGGGGGCAGCCGGATCAAGATAGATCCCGAAAACCTGCGCGAGGGTCAGGCCGCGCACTTCGACTTCTTCCCATGTGATGCCATAGTCTCGGCTGAGGCAGAGGCCGTCGGTTGTCCCCGCAAGCACCACTCCCGCCTTGGTCAAGGGTGATCGTACGGACGATACTCCGAGGTGTGCCGGCAAGCCGCTGAGCTCGGTGCCGTTGGAGCGGTCGTAGACGTAAAGTCTTCGATCGTTGACGATGTAAAGCCTGCCTCGGCGGTCAGGGTCGAGATCCACCGGAGTGTTTCGGGAAGAGAAGATCGGTGAAATCGGGTCACTCCTGCCATCCCAATAGTAAATTCCATCAACACCCCGCAGGAAGTACAACGAGATGTGCTAGTGCGGATCGGTCCTCAGAATATGGCCGGCAAAGTTCCGCAGCATAGGTCCGCTATTCCACCCATCATTGGTCACAAAGATCACGCTGTCACTGAGCGGCGGAAAGCTAGGAATGAAGTTGGGCGTCACATACCATAGCGCCTGATTGTTGGGGTTCGCAGGGTCGATGTACAAGCCGCTGCCCTCAGCGTTGCCAGCAATCCGAGGACTCATGGTCCATGTTTCACCTAGATCAGTGCTTACGTGTTTTGCGTCCGCGTACAGCGCGAACGGTCCGTGGAGTGGAGGGATACCGGCGCCAGGCGGCCCAGGGTCGATCATCAACGCGGGGTAGACTGAAAATCGGGTCCGGGACAGGAAGATTGAGCAGAGACCAGCTGGAGCCTGAGTTCGTGCTCCGATAAAGTCCTGCCCATGTGCCCGCGTAAATGACATCGGATTCAACCGGGTCCGTAACGATGCACAGCACGGTTCCGCCCGGCGCACTTCCACCAGCCCATTGGGAAGAGCGGGCGAAAAGATCAGGCCAGCAGACTGAAAAACAGACGAGAAGAAGACAGAATCGTTTGGCCACTCAACCCTCGGCGGGAATTTCTCTCCGAGCCCAGCACGTCGCTCCGCGGCGTGCTGGGCTGTCACGACCAATGCACTCCTCCCGATTTTCCTCCCTGACCTGTTATCCCGAAAAGCTAAACACTTCGCATACGACATCTTGCCGTATCTAAGCTTGCATCTGCAAGGCAAGCCGCAGGTGGGGGCCATGCGAAAGGGCTGCTAGGAAAAGGGGGGACAAATTGTGCCCAAGATTGTGCCCACCGGCATTCCAAAACAATCAAAATCAACCCAACTTAACCCAGATAGTGAGAGGTGAACGAAAGGTAAGATTCGTTGCAAAGATAGGAGTTAGAGGTTTTGGAACTGTGCCCTACGAAACCGAAGGTCGCCCGTTCGAATCGGGCCGGGTGCGCCACCTTTAGCATCAATCACTTACAAGAGGCGGCAGAAGCAGAAAAAGGGCTAAAATCGGCCTTCTGTCCACGCCTGTCAACAAAACGAGAAGGTCCCTGATTCGCCCGCCGTCACTGCATCTCCGACGATCAGATGGGCGTGTGCGGGCCTAGCGTCTGGGTTTCAGGCTCTAGAAGATGGACATGACCATCAACGGTGATGACAGGGCCGGATTGAAAGAGCGCAGGATGGTTGATACATTAGGGAGGGTTAAGTGCCATCGTGTTCCACAGATACAGCGAGCCATTTCGCCGCGTTATCTTCTTCGCTCGGCAAGAGGCCAGCCGGTTGGGAGGAGCCACC
>RPQK01000787.1 GCA_003819755.1 Acidobacteriota bacterium
GGAGCCAACAGCGCCACGGAAGAGACGTTCGTCGGGATCGGAACTACGAGCCCGGATCGTCAGTTGGTCGTCGAGGGTAATGAGGCGGTCGGCAAGTTCCGGCGCTACACTCAAACCACGGCGTCACACGCCCCGACTTTCTTGTTTGAGCGCGCGCGGGGAACTAGCCTTTCGCCGGCCGACATCGTCGCTGGTAGTTACCTCGGGAAGGTACAGTTTCGAGGCAGGGTTGGCGGAAACTGGCCCGAGTTCGGGGCGTTGGCTTTCATCGCCACTGACACCAATCAGAACGGCCGCTTCTCGTTTGTCGACCGTGATCTCACGACCGAACGGATGGTGATATTGAACACGGGTAACGTGGGAATCGGGACCACTGCGCCAACGGAACGGCTGGATGTCAACGGCAACGTGAGGATCAGAGGCAGTGTCGTTTACGGTGCACCGGCGGCGATTCCCGACTACGTCTTCGAGCCCGACTACCGGCTGATGTCGATCTCTGATCTGGGTCGTTACGTAAGGAGCCAGAAGCACCTTCCCAACGTCCCTCCAGCGAGCGAGATTCAGAAGAACGGAGTAAACCTGGGCGAGTTTCAGATGAAACTGCTCGAGAAGGTTGAGGAACTGACGCTTTACACCGTCGAACAGGCGAAAGTCATTGAACGACAGAATCGAGAGGCAACGGAGCTGAAGGACCGGGTCCGGGCTTTGGAGCAAATGATGAAAGCGCTGATCGCGGAAAAAGATACAGCAGGCAAATAGAAAGAGGCGTTGTCCGGTTGCCAATTCAGCCGGGGTTCAATGGCTCGCGGTACGCTCAGGGCGAGTTCACGATCTGGTTGGTTTGTTCCGTCGCCTGACAATCACTGTTGAGCGGCCGGCGGCCATCGAGGTTCGCGTGAGGTTCGGCCGACTGCGCGCCGGTCCGCTCCAACGCCTGGTCAGATGGCGTTTGCGAAGCTCGCACGCCCCTTCTCCACATGGAAAGCAACGACGTAGCCGGCAAGATGTCCCGACGATCAATCTCGATCGTCCCGTTTCGTCATGTACATAACCAGGCTTCCGCTTCATCGTTCGAGCGAACGAAGCGAATCATATTGTGTGTTTTATGCTCGTAAGCAAGTTCCCTGAAGCGCGCGCCATAGGGTTCAGCGTCTGACAGTACTATCGCAACTCGCAACCTGTAGTTTGAGAACTTCTGAAAAAGCTCACCCGCCAATCCACTGCGAAGGTCGAAGAATTCTGGCGCTAGATCTTTCTCGGTCAGAATGAGACCTTTCGCCCCGAGGCAGGCGGCAAGTGCGTTGGAGATATCGCTGAAAGATCCGACAAAGATACCTGAATCAGAAGCGATGAGGACTCTGCGTTCTTGGTTCACAGGTTTTTCCTTTGAGGATGCCGCCTGTTAGGCATGCCCGATAGCAAATCTGGATGGCGATGCTACCGATAGACTTCGCGCCGGTGCGCTACTTTGACGACAACGACAATCACCTCTTCATCGTTGATCGTGTAGAGGATTCGGTACCGTCCTTGTCTCACCCTGTAGCGTTCCTGGCCGGAAAGCTTCTCGCAGCCTGCGCACCTTGGATCATCTGCGAGCTTCGTAATCCGGTTGATCACGCGCTGTCTGTCTCGCTTCGGAATTCCCTCTATCTCCTTGGCGGCTGACACTTTGATGAGAAGCTTATATCTGGCCACGGTTCTTCAGGTCCTGGAGAACCTCTTCAAACACCAGGTTCGGTTCATTTGCCCGGCTATCAAAAGCCTTAAGGTCTTCTGCGTCTTCTGTTAGCGCGACCCGTACCGCTTCATTAACAATGTCGGAAAGGGAACGGTCAGTTGCCGCGGCCTTGATTCGCAACGCCCTGTGAATCTTGGGGTCGAAATAAACCGTCGCCCGTTTCATGGCTGCTTTCATAATACGCAGTGTACCGTTTTAGCGCTTTGACGTCAAAACGTTTGCTGGTGGTGTCGGGTGTGGATAGATCTGGGGCGCGCGCACCTTGAGGTCCAGAGTGACCACGTCCGCTCTTTCGATTACGGAGTGGGTTCCTATTTTCGTGGTCCGAGTCTGGGAGGCGGCCGGGGACTCGATTCAGGTGGGATCGAGAGCTCAGGCGAGCGTGGCGGAGAAGCAACTGGATCAGTTGTGGCGGGACCTGGAGTGGGCCGAGCGCCGGTGCGGCGAAGTCGGGGCCGAACTCAAGCGTCTCTATGGCCAAGCCCGGGAGCTTGATCTTCGACTTCCCGCCGCCTGGCCGGGTGTCGTGAGCCAACTGGCGCTGGCGCGCCTGATCGGTGAACTCGGACCTCTGAACGATTTTAAGGGCTGGCGAGAGCTGCTGTGCTACGTGGGACTGAACCTGCGGGAACGGCAAAGCGGCCAGTTTGTCGGTCAGGTCCGGATTACCCGGAAGGGCCGTCCGCTGGCCCGGCGAATTCTGAATCAAATCGCCTTGCCGCTGGTCAAACGCAACCAGCTGTTTGGCAAGTACTACCACGCTAAAAAGCGGACTATGAAGGGCGACCAGGCCATGACCGCCGTCACCCGCAAGATTGTCAAGATGCTGTGGGGATGGTATCAGGCCGGCCGAAACTTCGACTTAACTCGTGTGTTTGCCTGCGAAAGCCAGGCGCGACGTGTCAATTGGTGGCAACCCCGCCCGAAGAGGGGCTGCCCGGCCGTCCCGAGATGATTGCACTTGTTTTGTCACTGTCCCCCGGGGCAGAGATCGGCTGCACTATCTTGTCACTCGGGACGGCTTTTCCCACATGGCCGCTAAAGTAGGATTGCTCCTCGGTATGAGAGAGCCCAAACGGTAACATAGCCAGTCGGAGAAAAGGGGTCAAGGAGGTTTTATGCCAGGCAGTCAGACAGGACCGGCGGCTTTCCGGGAGCCGCCCTCGGGCGGCCCCCGGAAAGCTCAGCTCGAGGTGTCTCCCCAATCGAGGAGCCTTCAACAATCGATGGGCTCGGAACGAAGAAACTTGACCTTTAGCCTAAAGGTAACGTGTGTTAGGCATGCCCCAAGCAGCGATCATGCCAATGGGGGAATTTCCTCCGCCGGTAGCTGCACCCTGGTACGCGGCTGTCCGGGTACCCGCGAAATTAAGCCCTTTGCCGTCAGCGTTACCACCATCTGGTGAACCGACGGGGCCGATACCCTGAAATGGCGTTGCATGTCGGTTTCCGCTGGAGGTACACCGTTGAGTTTCGTGAAGTAGTAGATGAAAGCCAGGTATTGTCCCTGGGATTTCGTGTATTTTGCCATGTCGACTCCACGGTGGTTCGCGCAGCCGCCTAACGTCGAGTTCAGCGGCCCCGCCTCAACGGAATCGGACGAGTGAACGAATCGTCGCGAGGCGGGGTCCGCTGCACCGAATGTTAGGCATGCCCCGTGCCGCCCGCCGGACCGTCAGGCGTCTTCCGGATCGTCTAAGCCGAGTTGGATACGGAGAGCCTTTTCCACCAGACGAAGATCGGATCTTGAGAGTCTTCCGCTGCGGCTAA
>RPQK01000788.1 GCA_003819755.1 Acidobacteriota bacterium
CACTGCTTTTGCCACCCAACTACAAGGAAGGCACTCGCCTGCCGACGATCCTTTACGCCTATCCGCTCGAGTACAACGACCCGAACACAGCCGGGCAGATCGGCGGATCGACCCAGAGATTCGTCAGCATGCGCGGCGCAAGCCATCTCTTCCTGCTCCTGGCCGGGTACGCCATTCTGAACAACGCGACGATTCCCATCGTCGGGGACTTCGAGACCGTCAATAACACGTACATCGAGCAACTGGTGGCGGGTGCGAAGGCGGCAATCGACAAAGCGGCTGAGATGGGGGTGACGGACCCCAGCCGTGTGGGCGTGACCGGTCACTCCTACGGCGGCTTCATGACCGCTAACCTGCTCGCCCATTCGGATCTCTTCAAGACCGGAGTGGCCCGCAGCGGCGCGTACAACCGCACGCTGACCCCGTTCGGCTTCCAGAGCGAGCGTCGCACCTTCTGGCAGGCCCGGGATATCTACCTGAAGATGTCTCCGTTCGCTTACGCCGACAAGATCAATGAGCCGATCCTCCTGATCCACGGGGAAGCAGACAACAACTCCGGGACTTTCCCGATCCAGAGCGAGCGGCTGTACCAGGCGGTTCGCGGCCACGGCGGGACCGTTCGACTGGTGATGCTGCCGCACGAATCGCACGGCTACACCGCCAGGGAGTCGATCGAGCACGTCCTTTGGGAAACCCAGGAGTGGTTTGACCGCTACCTGAAGGGACAGGTGATGACCAGTCGGTAAGAAAAATCGACAGCGGGTGACGGGTTTTATTGCACCCGCCGGAGGGGGAGTTTCGGGGGAATTTCGGGAGTTTCGGGGACACAAACCTTAATTCCTTTGCTGACGGTTAGAACGGAGTCAGCGGAATGGATTATGTCCCCGAAGCTCACTGGACCACGAGGGTGATCTCGCGCCAGTTCAGCCGGTCTGTCCCGGCGATGGCTGTGGTGGTGCCGATCAGGCCGCCCAGACAAGCTCCCAACAAAGCGCGCTGCCCTTCGTCGCTCCCGTCGCTGCTGAAGGCGCCGGCCGCTGCGCCACCCCAGAAGCCCGCCAGTCCGCCCCCGACGCCGGCCGCTGCTGTGCTCCCCCCGAGTTTCTCGCGCACGATGACGGTGCCTACCTCACTCACGCTGACCGTCCTGCCCTCCTTTTCTTTGGGTCTGTCGGACGCTTCCCGCAGGGCGATCAGAATCGAACTTTCGTTCCCGCTCGTCACCTTCCCGCGCAAATAGGTTCCGTCTTTCAACATAACGTGGACCGTCTTTCCCAGGGTCCAAGCCGACAGGTCCTCCGGCCTCACCTTCAAGGTCCAATGGCGGATCCCCGGCCGAGCTGACCCGGGAGGCGCGTCAAGGAAGATCTGCTTGTCCGGCTTGGCAACCGCGGAGTCAAAGAGTGCGCCAAAACCCGCGCCGGCCAGGGAACCAAAAACCGTGGATACCGCCCAAGCCCCGCCCTGAGTGTCTTCGGCTGACGCGGCGATGATCGAACCTGTTGCGATTCCGATCCCCGCACCCCGAAGTGCACCGTCCCACAGCCGCTCCGGGCGGAAATGGCTGATCGCCGCAATATCGGAGGCCCTGATCGGTCCCACATGGGTCACGATCTCCAGGTCAGTGACGCGCAGCAGCGTTTCCTGGCGGCGAGCCCCGTTCTTCAAGTAGATGATCACGGGAGTCCCCGAGGGCAGGCTTGACAGGGCAGCCCAGGAGGCCGGACTGGCCGAGTCAAAACGAACTTCCGACTGCGGGGAGGCAAGCCCGGCGGCAAACGCCGCCAGGAGTCCGAACCACGAAGGAAGCGTACGAATTGCGGTTGCAGGCATCTTGATTGCTCCTTACGTCGGGGAACCAACGCAAGAAGCGAGCCAAGTGCGGGGGACCGTGACGCGCAAGTGCGCCGTGGAGACTTTGCGAGCGAAGCGAGCCTTGGAGTGCGCAAGCATGCTTGCCCCTTTCTGTCAGTACGCGTGATCAAGCGAGGGCTACATATTTGTAAGTGCAGGCTTTTTCGACAGGGCAAGAAAGGCGCAAGCATGCTTGCGCACTCCAAGGCTCGCTTCGCTCGCAAAAACTCCAAGGGGCACGTCTGCTCCGTCAGACTCCCAGCGACTCCCACCCCTCCTGGACGAGGCGAATCACCTCGACTCTTTCATGGGCGTCAACAGGCCCCCAAATTTCCTCCAGCCAGGGGCCGACCGAACACCTAGACCCGGGGACCACCTCCGGGTGCACCCAGGCCAAAGCGGCGGCTGCACCGACCGAATAGCGCCACGGACGGATTCCCTGTGCGACCGCCAGGCGGATCGTGCCGATCAACCTGTCGTCCCAGCCGAGCTTTCTGGCCGGATCTCGGCCCACTCGCTCGGTCGTGTCCCGAAGATATGGATTGGTCATCCGTTGCAGGAGATCGTCCGCATACAGTTCGTACCCCTGCGGTGTAAACAGAGGATCAATTCCGCGATGCTTTCGAATCAAGGCGGCGCCCGACTCTTCCAGAAACGCCTCGCGCAGAAACCTCATCGTCACCGCATCCGAACGCAGATCACTGATTCGCGTCACCCCGCGAAGACCAGCCAGGTAAGCCGCCAGGGCGTGGGTAGCGTTGTGCCCATACAGCTTGGCCTCCTCGAACGGGAGCAGATCGTCCTTCTCCTCGAAGACCGAAATGCCGCGCTCGAACTTCCTCCCGCCCAATTCCCCCTGGACTCGGGAAATGAGTATCCGGTTGAACTCTTCCACCAGGAAAGCGCGTTTGCTCCCCAGCGTTACCGTCTCCAGACCAGCCAGCCGAATTTCCTCCGCGTCCGTCATCACCCCGCTCATCTTCCCGATAACGGTGTTCACAACCCTTATTCGAGGCCGGACCTCTCCCGCGCTTTCGCCGGGCAGTTCGGTCGTGATGGCGGCGGTCAGGATCTCGGCGGCATGGTTGTGGTTCTCGGCCGCGTAGATGATCGCATTAGGTTCTGCGCATCGCGCCTTCTCGAGAAGACCTGCGGCCAGCAGACGATGGATGCTTCCGGGCGAATCGGAGCGGTAGAAGGCCACGCTCGGGACGGCCGTCGCAATCTCCCGGGCTTTGGAGATCGCCCGCACCAAAGCCCGGCGATCCTCCTCGACCGCCGGGTCATACACCTCGACAGGACCGACCCGGGCGACTCCAATCCCGTTCGAGCCAGCGATGTTCACCGCGTAGACCCCGCCCGCGGAGCGCAGCGCCGCGACCGTCTCAGGCACGACTTCCGCGATCACGAAGCGACTGAACGAGCCGGTCTTGTAAGCCTCGTACAGAAACAGACTGGCCTGAATCGCGCCGAAGCCAAAGCCGACAAAAACGCGTTCTTGATCGTCCATATTCGCCTTCGCGCCCCAGAAGGGTTCGCGAATGGGCACCCGCTATTCCAGGTAGGCTTGCTCGTCTTCCTTTGTCCACCGGCCCACAGCACGGATCTCGCCGGTTTGTCGGTGCGGATAAACGATGGCCTTGCCATCCAA
>RPQK01000789.1 GCA_003819755.1 Acidobacteriota bacterium
CTTTGGTCGTGAAAATGACCACTCCCATCGCCCGACCGTATTCGGCCGAGTAATTGTTGGTTATCGTGCGGACCTCCTGCAGCGCATCCTGGTTAGGCAACACGGCCGTCTCATTCCAGGCCGATCCCTGAATGCTGACGCCATCCAGTATGACGTCGTTGGAAAATGCAACCCCGCCGTTGATTCCGACCGCTGACGCCTGTCGGCGGCCATCGATCCCGATTCCGAAGGACGTCGTATTCATGGTGTTCCCGAACAGCCCGCGGGGAACGACTCCCGCCTGGAGAGCGGCGTACGAGAACGCGTTGTGGGTGATGTTCGGAAGCGCCTCGACAGCGCGCTCATTCACGGCGCTCTGGACGGTTGCGCTACTCGTTTGAAGTGCGGCAACCTGGGATACGACGCTGATCGTCTCCGCGGTCTCGCCGATTTTGAGCGGAATCTTGAGCTGGACCGTCTGCGCGGTTGCCAGCGTGATGTTCGTCTGGCTGTACCTGGCAAACCCGATCCCCGAACCATCGACGTTGACGGTGTAGATGCCGGGGGCCAGATACGGGACAGTGAAACTCCCGGTGTCATCGGTAATCGTCGGCGTAGCGACATTCGTCTCCTGGTTGACCACCGTGACGGTGACACCGGGAACCGAAGCCCCACTGGGGTCGACAACAGTGCCGGTGATTACGGCTGACTTGATCTGCGCTAATCCGGCTGCCGTCAGGAGCTGGAGCAGCATTAGAAAAGCAGAAATCCGTAAAACACAAAAGAGAGATCTTGAGGTGGCGGGCTGCATGGTTTTCCCCCTTGTTGTCGTTGTCGTTATCGTTAACGATAACGTTGACGAATCATGCCCCTGAGTAGTAGGGATGTCAAGCGGATAATCGAGGGCGTGGCACCTCAGTGCGATTCAGGCGAGCATGCCCATCCCGGATTTCAAGCAGCCGATCGCTGCCTGCTCTATACGCCCAAGGACGAGTCTCAGGCGCTCCTTATAGCGAGAGGAAAGGGGCAGTCCGGCATCCGTGAGGACGGCAAACACGCGCTCGATGAGATCGCAGATCGGCTCCATGGCCGCTTCCAGTACCGGGGTAGCGTCAAGGGGAAGGTCGTCGAACGACGAAGCATCCTCTTTAACGACCGGGAGGAGGGCGTGCCGGTCGCTGTGACCTTTGGCGAAGCTGACCACGCCAAGGCGATAAAGTTCAGCGCGCATTCCCCGATCGAGGCTCTGAAGGCTGGCTAGAGCTGGGTGGTCGCCGCGAATCGACGCAAGGCAATCGGCGAAATCCGCGGCCGGTTTCTCCATGCGCTCTCGGATTTGAATCGTAGTTTCTTCGGGAAGTTCCGCCTGCCAGGACTCAAACACCTGCCTGACTACTTCATCCGTCTGGTCGTCCTCATCGTCCACGGCCTGCTCTATATCCGCCTCGTCTTCCGCCTCGGCCTCGCTGACCGATCGTTCCGCCATGAACTTGGCTAGAATCGAGCCGACAAAGGCTGTTTCGGAGTCATCCCGAAGAGGCATCTCAAAAACGCAGGCGTATTCCGTCGGGCGGTCTTCCCATTCACAAAGAACAACCTGTCCGTGCCGCCTTTCGTGCGTGCAGCACTCGACTGCTTCGATTCCGAACGTCGAACCCAGAGTGCGGTAGTGAAATATCGCCGCCCCGCCCAGGGCGCAATTCTTTCCTTTAAGGGGGGGGAAGCGGACTAGAAACACCGCGAAGCCATCCGCAGGAGTGATCTTCTTGCCGGTGATACGCCGGGTGTAGGCGCCGACGTTCATCTTGGTAGCCAGCCGGTTCCAAAGCATGTTCGCGTGGGCCTCTGGCTCTGACTTCCAAAACTTAGGAAAGAACTGAGCGGCCCGGACAAAGCAAAGCTCCGGCAGCAATTGGTGCGCGAATGCATCCGATAAAACGAAGTCCGGAGTCTGTTTTCTGGAAGCCATAGAGGTCCATGCTCCTCTCGTTCTGTTGATCTTACAATACCTCGTCACGGTATTGGTTGGGCCACGGCTGGCCCTTTAGCCGGAACACTGCCCGCACAAACAAGAGAGGCTGCGGGCCTGGCTACTTCCTCACGACTTCGGCGTGAGGAAGTAGCCAGGCCCGTTTCAAGATACGTATGAGGATGAGCAGCATCCGGCTAGAGGGCCGCCATGACTTGGTTCATGAGCCACTTCGAGCCTTCGATGTCGTCCCACGGGCCATGTTCATACTCGATGGAGATCGTTCCCGTGAACTTATGAGCGTTCAGGATTCGAACGGATCGAGCCACGTCGTTCCAGTCCTTCTTTTCTGTCTTCCAGCGGTCCCAGTACTTGGCGTGAATATGATGACGAGTGTACGGCATCAGCACTTCGAGGCCGTGGAAGAGATGGTACTCGTGCTCCCAGTTGCAGAAGTCGGGAGTCGCCTCACAGTAGGGATGATTGACCTCGTCGATCAAGATCTTGATGTTCATCGGATTGGCGCATAAGCCCCAATGGTTCTCAATCGTAATGGCGACATCCCTCTTTTCTCCGTATTCGGCGAGCTCTCGAAAGGACTTGATGCATTGTTCCAGGTAAACGACGATCTTGTCATTGCGCGGGTAACCCTGGTCGTTCGACGTGGCCTCAGGCATGACTCGACTCCCCTGAATACCGGTGTTGACCCGCATCGTCTTGGCGCCTAGAACGGAGGCGAGGTCCATCCAGATCTTCGCCACTCGAACCCCCTCTTGCCGAAGCTCTTCATTCGGCTCAGCGATATTTTGGGGTGCGTTGTTGGAAATATGACTGCAGATGGTTCCCGTCTTCGCCTGAAGGTTCGCCAGTTCGTCCACCCAGCGTTTCGATGAAGGCTTCGATGGATCCCACTGATAGAAGGTTCGTGTCCGGCCTTCCCTTTGAACGGTTGCCGCCGTGTACTGGGAGTCGTCAGTGGTGTCGCCGAAGACAGTCGACCAGAGGTCCATGTGATAGACACCGGGGTAGGTGTCCTTGGTCCACTGAGGGAAATCGTGCATCGTGAGCTGGCCGTACTTCTTTTTCATTTCGGCGACTTCCGGGCTGTCCTCCCGATCTCCCCGACTCTTGAAGATCTTCCTGGCGGGCCAACAGTTGGAAGCAATCCGCGAGAGCTTCTCCTTCTCGGTGAGCGCACGGTTTGCGTGAGCTGAACTGGTAACGATTGCCGCCGCAACTCCGACTCCGGCAATCTTAAGGAAACTGCGGCGATTTTCGCCATCGTCATGGGAACTCAACTCAGGGTTCATTCTTCCTCCCGGGTATTTGTCTCTCTGAAACCATACCGGCCCGGCCGTGAAAAGCGGCAACTGATCTTCTCGTTCGTTGAGACATTATGGGTCTCGTCAGGCCCAAGGAGAAGGAAAAAAGCGAGGTGCTGCCTTCGACCCCGAAGGGGCATAAGCGCTCAAATAAGAACCGAGAGTGGGGGCATCCCCTGGGAGCGCAGGCGTCCCGCCTGCACTGGGGCAAGGGGCGTCCCGCCCC
>RPQK01000790.1 GCA_003819755.1 Acidobacteriota bacterium
TCACTTTTTTTCATCCACGAATTACACGAATTACACGAATCACGGATAAATCGATTTATCCGTGATTCGTGTAATTCGTGTAATTCGTGGATGAAAAAAAGTGAAGCGGGGACGACTGCCCGACCCTAATTCCGACTAAGAATCTTGCCGAATAGCTTCGCTACATAGTCTACCAGACTAATGACTTTCTCATATTCCATGCGCGACGGTCCGATGATGCCGAGACTGCCAGCCTGGCCCTCGGTATAGATGTAGGGAGATGCGATCAGGGCCCAATCCTGCATGCCGGGAAGGTGCTTTTCGAGCCCGATAGTCACAGTCGGACCGGTCGAGTTGGCTTTCAGACACTCGGAAAGGATCTTAACCAGCCGGCTCTTTTCTTCGAAAGTGCGAAACAGGGCGATCATCCGGTTGACGTCGGCCAGTTCCGGTCTCTGAATAATGCGTGCCGTTCCCTGTACGTACACTCCCGTCGCATCCGCATCCGCGTCCTGTTGCATCAGGGAAGCCGAGCCAAGCACGACCACGCTCCTCAGCAGTCGGTCGTAGAGCCCTTTCTCCTCCTGCATCAACTTCAGCAGCTCGTCCCGGATTTCCAACAGGGTCTTACCTTCGAAATTCTCAACTAGATAGCGCCCCGCCTGGTGAAGGACATCCTGCTCAAAGTCCTCGTCGACATGGATCAGCCGGTGCTGAACCAGTCCCCCGCTCGTCACCAGGATCACGAGGATGCGCCGCTCCGAGATTCGCACGAATTCGATGTGCTTCATCACGGCGAGGCTGACCGGGGGTGCCATGACGAAGCCGATATTGTCAGAGGCGGCGGACAAGATCTGGGAGGCCTTGTCCATCAACTTGTCGGGATCGGTTTCCTTTTCCAGGCTCGCGCGGATCCGCCCCCCCTCCCGGTCGGTCAACTCTTTGGTTTCCACCAGGCTGTCGACGTAAAACCGATATCCCTTTTCGGTCGGCACTCGGCCGGCAGAAGTATGGGGCTGGCCAACAAAGCCCATCTCTTCGAGGTCGGCGACCACGTTGCGGATGGTTGCCGAGCTGAGCTTCTCGCCCGCGAGCTTCGCAAGGCGCCGGGAACCGACGGGCTCTCCGGTACGAATATGCTCACGAATCAACTGCCGTAAAATGTTCTTACTGCGCTGATTAAGCTCAAGAGGGCGTTTCTGTCTGGGCATGGGGCTAACTGCACAAAATTGCTAGCCCAGTATATAGCAGAGTTAAGATTTCAGGCAACGAAAGGGGGCGGGCGAATGACGCCGCCGGTTTTATTCGCCCGCCTGTGCCCGAAACACCTCTGCAAACCCTTCCTTGAGCGCATCTGCGAGTTCGGCAAACGACACCGCCCGGCCGGCGGCTTCCGACACCGAAATGGTTGTGCCGGCAATAAGTTGCTCGGAGACCCCGAGCGCACCGGCCATGGTCGGCACATCGAGGTCGAGCGGGATCGATCCATGCTGAAGAAAGCTTCGCTTCAGCCGTCGTTGGGCGCTGCCCGCTATTTTCCGTCCGCCAACCAGCAACTCATGCCGGGAGGCTGAGGCAAAACAAGGGGCCTTGACCCCGGCCGCCGACACACGCCCCGTTTCTCTCGATCCCGGGGCTAGCTCGCTGGCTATTCCCAACCGGGTCAAACCACCTTGAAGGGCCTTCGCGATCGTCAAATAAGTGAGATCCAGGCTGTGGAGCGGGAAAAACCGGGGGTCGCTGGACACGACCGTGTAGGTGAGCTCAGCCGCATGAAGCACGGCCCTGCCCCCGGTCGGCCGACGCACCACCGGAATCCCGTGTGCCTCACAGTAACGCAGGTCCGCCGCCTGTTCAGCTCGCTGGTAATGTCCCAGTGAGACCGTGGGAACGTCCCAGCGGTAGAACCGCACGAACGTCGAGGGTTCTGGCTGCTGCTCCGCATCTTGCAGAAGGGCAAGATCGATCTCCATGTTGCGGAGGCCACTGTGGGGAGGGTCAATGGTGAGGGTAAACATCGTCGAAGCAGGATAAGGGATCTCAAGGACCTCAAGGACCTCAAGGACCCCAAGGACCAACCACTCCTTTGTCCTTGGGGTCTTTGAGGGTCCTTGGGGTCTTTTAGAAAACAGCTCACATGATCTGATCGAGATCGGTATACACCCGGTTCTGAGATTCGGCGACTGGGGCACAGGTGACGCAACCCTGGAAGGTGTTGACCCCGTCTTTGAGCAGCCGGTTGTCCGCAATAGCCCCCTTGAGCCCCAACCCGGCGATCTTCCTGACATAAGGCAAGGTGGCATTGGTGAGAGCGATGGTTGAGCTGCGCGGCATGGCGCCGGGCATGTTCGTCACGCAGTAGTGCAGGATGCCCTCTTCCACGTACACGGGATCGCTGTGCGAAGTCGGGCGGGTGGTTTCAACACAACCTCCCTGGTCAACCGCCACATCCACGATGACGGCCGACGGATACATCGAAGCGACCATTTTCCGGGTAATAAGTTTCGGGGCGTTGGCACCGGGAATCAGGACGGCGCCGATGACGAGTTCCGCGTTCGCAACCGCCTCGGCAATCGTGTACGCATTGGAGAAGACCGTTTCGATTTTCCCGAAGAACAGGTCATCCAGGTGGCGGAGACGGTCCAGATCGATGTCCAGGATTCGAACGTGAGCGCCGAGTCCCATAGCCATTTTGGCCGCGTTGACTCCGACCGTTCCGGCGCCAATGATCGCCACCGTCGCGGGCTTTGCGCCGGGGACACCGCCGAGCAGGACTCCCCTGCCTCCCCGCGGCTTCTGGAGGTAATAGGCACCCACGATCACTGACATCCGGCCCGCAATCTCGCTCATGGGTGTAAGCAACGGCAGGGTCCCGTTCCGGTCGAATATCGTCTCGTAGGCAACTCCGACAACCTTTTTGTCCAGGAGCACCTGGGTCAAATCGGGGAGTGGGGCAAGATGGAGATAACTAAAGACAATCTGACCGGCCCGAAGGCGGGGATACTCCTCGGGCACAGGCTCCTTGACCTTAACGATCAACTCGCTGCGCGCAAACACCTCATCGGCCGTCTCAACCAAAGTTCCACCGGCCCCGCTATATTCGGAATCCGCGAAGCCCGACCCCTCCCCTGCTCGTTTCTGGACCCAAACTTTGTGTCCCTCCTCGGCCAGAGCATGCACTCCTGCAGGAACCATACCGACTCGATACTCGTTGTCTTTCACTTCCTTTGGCAGTCCGATGTTCACAGTCCACGCTCCTTGAAGATTTGACGTGAAGATTGTGAAGCGGCAATTGCAGGTCGGTCAAGCCCCCCACAGGTGCTTGTTGGCCGGTTTAGGCCAACAAGCACCTGTAGCGCCATCGTCAATCGATCTGGGCTCGCTGCAAACGGCCACTGTAATCGACATAGACGGCCTTCCCCTCCGAGAAGACGTCCAGGGTCGCTTCCGCGGCCTCGCGATGACCGTTCCCGGTATCCTTGGTGCCGCCGAAGGGCAGGTGAATTTCGGCGCCA
>RPQK01000791.1 GCA_003819755.1 Acidobacteriota bacterium
ACTCCTGCCGGAGTGGGGGATTTTATTGCCTATTTTCCGGGGGTGTCGCCTGGAAAACGGCTCCACCCCCGGCTACTCTCCTCTCACGCCTCCGGCGTGAGGCAGGAGATGGACCGAGTCCAGGGGCCAGTCACGTCTCAAGATACGTATAAGTCACAGAGCCAATTTTGCGCACTCCGAAGGCTCGCAAAAGGCGCTCGCGGAAGGCATTTTCATGCGTCACCGGGTGCGCCCCCGGGGCGCGTGGGGGACTGTATCGAAACCCCGCGAAACGGACTGGTTCGTGCGTCCACACGCGGGGTTTCGATACAGCCCAAAAAGCGCGCCACTCAACCGCCGCGGCTGGGTGGACCGCCTCCGCCCCTTGTGCTCTACTTGTCGAAGACTGAGGGATTACCAAACTGCTACCTTTCCCCTTTACATCCGGCCAAGGCTTGCTATCATTAGCGGGGCAAAGTCTCTGAGAATGTGACCCAGCGGACCTTCAGAGGAGAGAACAACCGTGGCGACAATTCTCGTAATAGATGATTCGATGTTCCAGCGCCACGCCGTGGCCAAGACGCTCAAAGAGGACGGATATCAGGTCATCGAGGCCGACAACGGGCAGACCGGGCTGGAGCGGATTGACAACGACAAGCCGGACGCGGTCATTCTCGATCTGATCATGCCTCGCTGCAGCGGGTTTGAGACTCTGGAGATTTTGAATAAGCGGGGTAACACCGTTCCGGTCTTTGTTTTTACCGCCGACATTCAGCACTCCTCCAGGCAGCGCTGTCTGGAGCTGGGGGCAACCGCCTTCTTGAACAAGCCGCTCAACAAGGACGAACTACGAGGCGTCCTAAACGACCATTTGACACAAGGAGATCCCAATGGAGGTCACTCCTTACCAGATTGATGTCCTGAAGGAGTTGATCAATATCGGGGTTGGACGTGCGGCCGGGATCTTGAATCGGATGCTCCGGTATCACATCGTCCTGCAGGTCCCCGACGTGAAGATCGTGACGCACAAAGAGCTGACGGTCGAGACCGCCAATCTGAACGACGACCATCTGGCTGCGGTCGAAATGTCGTTTACGGGACCTTTCAGCGGCACGGCCGCGCTCGTTTTTTCGTCGCACAGCGCCTCCAAGCTGGTGTCAATCCTCGTTGACGAGCAGCACACCTCGACGGTTGATTTCGATCTCTTGAGAATCGGGACCTTGCAGGAGGTGGGCAACATCGTCCTGAACGGCGTGATGGGTTCGATCGCCAACATCCTAAACCAACCGATCGACTACGCACCTCCCACCTTCGAGGAAGGCCAGTTCGAGAGCATGGTTCTTTCTCAGGCCAGCGAACCCGATGCCACCGTTCTGCTTGCGCAGACTCACTTCTCGATCCAGCAGGTGCTGATTGAGGGCGACATCATCATCATTTTTGAAGTCGGTGCGTTTGATGTCCTGCTTTCGCACATCCTCGGGATGATTGCGGATCAGGTCGAGTGATGAAGATCCTCCCGGCTGCCCGCTGGCCGCTGCCCACTGACCAACTGACCGTTGCAGGTCGGGGGCCGTTGAGAGGGTCAGTAGTCAGTCGATAAATGGTCAGCGTTCAGCGGGCAGCCGGAACAGTATGGACGAGTGCGAGTTTGTCGAATCGAGGTTCCGCATCCTGGACTGCATTCCCGTCGGTGTTTTTGCACTCAAGGATGATTTCACCGTTGTTTTTTGGAACCGATGCCTGGAGCAGTGGACCAAGATCAATCGGGATGAAATCCTGGGTCATCGGTTCGATGACCACTTCTACACGCTGAACAAACCCCTGCTGCGGCTCCGTCTGCAGAACATCTTCGAAGGTGGTCCCCCGGCAATCTTCTCGTCCCAGCTTCACCAGTACATCGTCCCGGTTGTGCTCCGAAGCGGGAAGATGCGTGTTCAACACACCATCGTATCGGCGGTGCGGGATCCGGAAGACAAAAAGTTCTACGCGCTCTTTGCGGTTCAGGATGTGACCGACCTGACCAACCGGATCCAGGACTACCAGATCGCCCGCGAACAGGCGGCGGCCGAGATCGAAGAGAGAACCAGAGTCGAGGAGGAACTCAGGAGGCAGAAAGAGCTTTTCCAGAGCGTGCTCGAGTCGCTGGCCGCCCGAATCGCCGTACTCGACAGCCAAGGGAAGATCCTGAGCTGCAATGCCGCCTGGGAGCGCTTCGCTTCCGACTACGGATTGACGCACGAGACTCTGGGAACCGGCGCCAACTACCTGCAAACCTTCCTGTCGAACTCCGAGAACCAGAGACAGAATCTCAAAATGTACGAGGGTCTGCGCGCCGTGCTGGACGGCAGGCTGGAATATTACCAGGAAGAGTACCAGTGCCACCTCTCCAGCGCGGACAACTGGTTCATCATGAGTGTCACCCCCCTGGTAGGCGGGACGCGCGGAGCGGTCGTCGCCCACATGGACATCAGTGAGCGAAAACGGGCCGAACAGCAGATCGAGTACCTGGCGCTGCATGACATCCTGACCGACCTGCCTAACCGGCAGCTGTTCATGGACCGTATGACTCAGGCGCTAGTCCGCTCGAAGCGATACCGGAAACAAGCCGCGATTCTCTACCTCGACCTCGACGACTTCAAGACGATCAATGACAGTCTGGGCCACCAGGCCGGCGACGCCGTGCTCATCGAAACGGCGCGCCGGTTGAAGGAACTGGTGCGTGAGAGCGACACCGTCGCTCGAATCGGTGGCGATGAATTTGCCGTTATCCTGCTCGACGTCCAGAAACCCGCCGACGCCGGCCTCGTGGCGGAGAAAATCGCCCGCGCCGCGGCAGTCCCGATCCCGATTGGCGACCAGCAGGTCGAAGTGGGGGCCAGTATCGGCATCAGCATGTTTCCCAAGGACGGGACGAGCCTGGCCTCGCTCTTGAAGTGTGCGGATTCAGCCATGTACGTTGCCAAAGGACTCGGCAAGCGAAGCTACAGCTTCTACTCCCAAGAGCCCGTTGCCCCCGACGCCTGAGCGAAGCAAGTACAGCACTAACAGACTGACTGGTACCGGGTAAGAGGCTTCAACCCGCGGTTTCCCCTTGCATACCGAGGGGAAAGCGGCGTATGCTTCCCTCGGTAAGCGAGGGTTCTAAGTGCCCTCTCTTGAATTCCCCAGAACTCAGCACAAGGAGCGGAGATCACATGGGAGTCGCAGAGTTGCTTGTCGTCGTTCCAGTCGCGCTTGTCTTTACGGCTATTCCGGTCGCAACACTAGCCGGGGTCGTTCTCACCTACAGGAAACTCAAGACTATTGAAAAGAAACTGGGAGGTTAGCCCGGCTGCAAGCCGACGACGCAAATAGTCAAAGGGAGGATGTCACAGAGATTGGCGGGGCCGACGAGACTCGAACTCGCGACCTCCGGCGTGACAGGCCGGCGTTCTAACCAGCTGAACTACGACCCCGCCCTGGGGAAGAACAAATTATAGAATAAGTAGTGCCAAGAGGCA
>RPQK01000792.1 GCA_003819755.1 Acidobacteriota bacterium
GGGCAACCCGGCTGGCCGGAGGAAAGGACCTCAAGGACCTCAAGGACCCCAAGGACAAGAAGGACGAATTCGCGTTTCTTGTCCTTGAGGTCCTTGAGGTCCTTGAGGTCCTTTCCTCCGGCCCTTACACGTTGGTCTCCAATCAGTACCAACTTGTATCAATTCTTGTCAATTCTCCAATTTAGTGTACTTGAGTGTACTGTCTGTTGCTTTTTCCATGGGCTTTGATAGACTGCATTCCGAATTAAGGCATGCACTAATCGGATAGCGTCCTGATGGCGAAAGGTCATTGTCATGAATGGTGAGGCAGTCAGGGCTAAGCCCGCTGCAGCTTTAGTCGTGGGCGGCGGCATCAGTGGTATGAGGGCCGCGCTGGATTTGGCGGATGCGGGGTTGAAGGCTTACCTGGTCGAACAGACGGCCTGTCTGGGCGGCCGGGTCGCCCAGCTCGGTTTCATGTTCCCGCAGCATGACTGTGTTCTTTGTCGCGGCACTTCGGATCACGGGTATGGTTGCACCCGCCCCTCCATCTCACCCGCCTACATTCAGCATAATCAACATCCGAACATCGAAATCCTCACTTACACCCGAGTGGTTGACGTTCAGGGTCAGGCCGGAGATTTCACCGTCGCATGGCGGCAGGATCCTCGTTATGTCGACCCGGCGAAGTGCACCAGTTGCGGGTTGTGTTCGGAGGTTTGCCCGGTGGAGCTGCCGGACAGCTACCAGCTGGGGATGACAACCCGCAAAGCGGTGCACAAAGTCGCCGCGCGCGCGATCCCCGACTCTTACTCGGTGGATCGGGGCCCATACTGCGACAACTGCGGCAAATGTGTCCCAGCCTGTCCAACGAAGGCCATTGACCTTGGCCAGCAGCCGCGACTCCTGAATCTCGAGGTGGGCGCCATTATTCTGGCGCTCGGTTTCGAGCTCTACGACGCTTCGGAGCTCGAGGAATTCGGGTACGGGCGTTATCCGGACGTGATGTCG
Organism: Acidobacteriota bacterium; assembly: GCA_003819755.1. Classification (GTDB taxonomy): domain Bacteria; phylum Acidobacteriota; class UBA6911; order RPQK01; family RPQK01; genus RPQK01. The sequence goes on from RPQK01000792.1 coordinate 991, forward strand.
GCCATGCAGTACGAGCGCCTGGCCAGCCGGTCAGGTCCGACCGAGGGCGCTATACGAAGGCCTTCCAATGGCCAGCCGCCCAAATCGATTGCCTGGCTGCAATGCATCGGGTCGCGGGATCGACAGAATGCCTATTGTTCGTCGATCTGCTGCATGTACGCGACGAAAGAAGCGATCCTGGCCAAACAGCGACTCGGGCCGGACATCAGCTGCAGCATCTTCCTGATGGACGAGCGCGCTTTTAATAAGGAATACAGCAAATACAGCGCGCGGGCTCGCAACCAGCACAACATCGAATATAACCGGTGCCGGGTATCGGCTATCCGGGAAGACCCGGCAACCAAAGAACTGATCCTGCGATTCGCCGACGTGTCCGGCGAGCTCAAGGAGCAACGGTTTGAGCTGGTAGTCCTGGCAACAGGGCTGCAGCCGCCCGGGACGGCTCGCCACCTGGCTGAAGTTCTTGACATAGAGCTGAATCCTCACGGTTTTTGCCAGACTGACAAGTTTGCTCCGCTGCAGACCACTCGGCCCGGAGTCTTCGTCTGCGGCGCGTTCTCTTCTCCCAAAGAGATTGTAGAGACGGTGATCGATGCGAGCGGCGCGGCTGCGGAGGTTATGCGTTTCCTCAACGACCGATTGCATACACATCCGTATACGCGTGCCTGGCCGTTCCTGGCTGTAGACGATTTTCCGCCCCAGAAGGACGTGAGCGAGCAAGCGCCTCGGACAGGCGTTTTTCTCTGTTCCTGCGGCGGAACGATCTCAAAGACGATCGATCTGGAAGCGCTCCGTGCCAAGGCCAGCCAGATGCCCGGCGTGGTACACACCCAGGTACTCGACCTCGCCTGCTTCAGCGAGGGGCTATCACAGATCGAACAGCGAATTAGAGACGCCTCGCTCAACCGGGTTGTCGTGGCGGCCTGCAGTGCTCGCACGCACGAGGCTGCTTTCCAGCGGACACTGCTTCAGGCCGGCCTCAACCCATACTTGCTCGAAACGGTGAACCTGCGCGAGCAGTGCGCTCAGGTTCACCTGCAGGAGCCCCAGCTGGCGACCCGCAAGGCGGGCGAGTTGATTCGCGGCGCAGTCGGTCGAGTTGCGGCGGCGCAGCCGATCAGCAGAGAGAAGAGCCGGTGCCTGCCGGCGGCGCTCGTGATCGGCGGCGGTGTTGCCGGAATGACGGCCGCCCTGGCGATCGCCGATAGCGGATATGAAGTGCACTTGATCGAGCGGGCGCAGAGACTGGGCGGAAATCTCCTCGACCTTTATTATGTCGCTGAAGGGTACAATCCGCAGCGGCTGCTCCGCGATCTGATCAACCGGGTCCGCAGCCATCAAAACATCACCACGCATACACGGGCGGAGGTCGTGGGACACTCCGGTCACGTCGGGAATTTCCAGACCGAGGTGGCCACCAGGCGCCAGGACGGCTCGGCGGAAAGGTTCAAGATTGAACACGGCGTCATCGTCATTGCGACGGGAGCACGCGAGACGCGCGAACACCCGCTTCTGGAGCTGAACGGAGTCATTACCCAGCGCCAGCTCGAAGAGAAGGTCATCCACAGCCCGGAGGAGATTGCCGGATTGCGGGACGTGGTCATGATTCAGTGCGTCCGTCAGGAAGGGATCCCCGAGTATTGTTCACGGGTGTGCTGCACCAACACCATGAAGAACGCGATCCGGCTCAAGTTGTTCAATCCCTCCTGCAACGTGACTATCCTGTACAAGAACATCATCACGTACGGCTTCCGGGAGGAGTTCTACACGGAGGCCCGCAAACACGGGGTCCTCTTCGTCCGCTACACGGAAGATCGGCCGCCCCGTGTCGTGCTCGACGGGAAGAATCTGTCGGTACACGTGGTGGATCCCGCTTTAGACCGTGAACTGGTCCTTCCGGCCGATCTCATTCCGCTCTCCATGGCCATCGCCCCGGCAGCAGACACCGGAGAACTAGCCCGGATGCTGCGGGTTCCGCTGTCGAGCGAGGGGTTCTTCGAGGAGGCGCAGTTGAAGCTGCGTCCCATGGATTTCATGCGTGAAGGGATCTTTCTGGCGGGGATGGCTCACTATCCGAAGTTCATTGAAGAAAGCATCAGCCACGCCCTGGCAGCCGCAGGCCGGGCGCTCAGCATTCTTTCACAGGACACGTTGTACGTGGGCGGGGTGGTGGCCCAAGTCGATCCGGCCAAATGCGTCGGTTGTCTGACCTGCACGCGGACCTGCCCCTTCAGTATTCCCCGGGTCGTTCAGGAGGAGGGGCGCGCGGGCGTGGGAGGACTGGGCGGAGCGGCCTTTATTGACGCGGCGCTGTGCCAGGGCTGCGGTACCTGCACAGGCGAGTGTCCGGCCAATGCGATCCAGCTGCAAAACTTCTCCGACCGGCAAATGCTGCTGCCGGACATCAAGGGCTTGGGGGCATGGCAGTGAGTGTGAGAAGTCAGAAGTCAGAAGTCAGGAGTCAGAAGTCAGGAGTCA
>RPQK01000793.1 GCA_003819755.1 Acidobacteriota bacterium
AAGCGAAGCGCGCGGTTCTGATGACTTTCAGGGCTTGACCGCGCCATCAGCGTTGCTCCACCGAGGGTCAACGCATTTCAGGAACGCGACACTAGTCTTAGGTCTCAGGCGTTCCAGCGGCGCATTGTGTAGTATGCAGTGTGCAGTACGCCGTGCGCAGTACGCAGTGCGCAGTTGGTTCCAGTGCTTGATATTCGGGCCTCTCATCTCTATCATTTAAGGTTCGATGTCATCGAGCATACTAACCTGCTTTGTCGCTTGGCTGGTCCCCGGGGGAGGTCACTTCCTGCTGGGAAGATACAAGCGCTCGGCGCTGTTCTTCACAGTCGTTTTGATCCTGTTTGCCCTGGGACTCTACCAGGACGGCGTGCTTTTTGGACCGTCACCCGGACTTTTTGGAGTTCTCAAGTTCTTCGCCGATTTTTGCCTGGGCGCCCCCTATCTTCTTGGGAAGGCGATGGGGTGGGGAAACGGTGACATTCGTTCCTATGGGTACGAGTACGGCAACGCCTACCTCTACACAGCCGGGCTTCTCAACGCGCTGATCGTGCTCGACGCTTTTGATATCAACCAGGGAAGGAAATCATGAACCACTACGTGAGCCTGGTTATCCTCGCCCTGGCCGTCACCTCGGTGTTCACGGCCATCAGCCGCGAAGCGGAGAAGAAGCGTTTGAAGTACTTCCTCACCATGCTAGGCTATATGGTAGTGGGTTCTTTTCTGGCTGCCTGGCTGATGTACTTCATTCCATGGTGACATATCTCAAACACTGGTTGCCCGCAATTGTTTTCGCCAGCCTGATATTCGGTCTCTCAGCCATGAGCAGTCCTCCGGGGACCGACCTCGCACCCGATTACCTGGGCCACTCCATCGAGTACGGACTGTTTGCTATGACTCTCTTGTGGGGACTCACGGCGGGCGGCTGCAAGTCCGTCACCCTCTTTCGCGGCCTTGGCGCCTGGTTCATGGCTTTGGCCTTCGCCATCACTGATGAATTTCACCAGTCGTTCGTGCCCAATCGCTATCCGTCCTGGCACGACGTCCTCGCCGATGCCGTCGGAGCTGCCCTTTTCATCACCGTGATGGTTGTCGTTCTCCGGTGGCGATGTGCCGCGGTGGCGCGTTTATCGGAGTGAATTCAAAGAAGCCGCGTCCTGCCCTGGGGCGAATCTCGCCTCTACAGTACCTGAAAGATCCCCAGTTTCAGATAGCGCGTTTCCGGCATCGCGGGCAAAACCGGATGGTCCGGGGCCTGGTGTCGCTGTTCCAGCAGCCGAAGCTTGCGTGAAGCCCGAGTGGCCGCTTCCGAGACGATCTGGTAGAAGACGTCCTCGAAGATGTGGAATGAACACGAGGCAGTCACCAGGATGCCCTCCGGGCGCAAAACCCGGCACGCGAGCTCGTTCAACCGGCGGTAGCCTTTCTTTGCGGACGGCACAGTCTTTCTGTTCCGGGTGAAGGAGGGCGGGTCCAGGATGACCACGTCGTAGTTTTCGCCTCGTTCGATCGCCTGCTCCAGGAAGAGGAAGACATCAGCCTGCACCCAACTTGTCTGCCCGAAGCCGTTGAGCGCGGCATTGGCCGTGGCCTGCTCAACCATTTCGCCGGAGACGTCGACGCCGAGGACGCTCGCCGCCCCGGCCCGTGCCGCATTCAAACCGAAGCCTCCGGCATTGCAGAAACAGTCGAGAACATTACGGCCCGGCGCGAACTGGGCTGCTGCCCGGCGATTCACCTTCTGGTCCAGGAAGAACCCGGTCTTTTGACCGGATAGCAGGTTGATCGTGTAATGAACTTGGTTTTCCTCGATCGTGACTTCCGGAGGCGCATCTCCCCAGAGCAACCCCGTCCTCTCGGGCAATTCTTCGTAACTCCGCAGGGCCGTGTCGTTGCGCTCAACGATCGACCGCGGCGCCAGCAGCTCGCGAAGGCTTTCAACGATCAGCGGAAGCCGCACGTCCATTCCCGCGGAGAGAGTCTGCACCGCGAGATCCGGGCCGAACCTATCCACAATGAGACCGGGGAGATCGTCACTCTCGCCATGGACCAGGCGGTAGCAGCTTTCGTTCGGAAACAGGGACTGGCGTAACCGTAGCGCGCGAGCCAGGCGCTCGCCGAAAAAAGCCGCGTCCACCGTGGTCACGCCCCGACCCAGCAGCCGTGCTGAGATCAAGGAGTGCGGGTGGTAGAGAGCGGAGCCAAGCACTTCTCCCCTGTGGCTGATCACCTCGACGACGTCGCCCGGCCCGGAGTTGGCCGGATGGCGCGCGACTTCGTTAGAGAAGACCCAGAGATGCCCGTTGTAAATGCGACGGTCTTCCTTCGGTTTAAGGATGAGTGCTTGCATTTGATTGGTCCGGGAAACGATCAGGATGAGGCTTGGGAGTGCTCGCGAGCCATTCGATCGATGACCTCCTCGAGGGAAGGAATGCCGGCTCGCGCCCCGAGGCGGGTACAGGCAAGGGCTCCAGCCACGTTGGCGAAGCGAAGGCAGCGTTCGATGCTCCAGTTCTGGAACAGGCTGTATGCGAACGCCCCGTGAAAGACATCCCCGGCGCCCGTCGTATCCACCGCCCGGACGGAGATCCCCGGAACGTCGACGATCTCATCATCCCACAGCACGCCAACGCCGCCCGATCCGAGCGTGCAGGCCAGAAACCCGGGAACCACTCTGGCCAGCTCACGCAGTCCCTGCCTCCAATCGGACGTCCCCGCAAACTGGCAGACAAAATTCGCGCTGGGGATAGCGAAGTCGATCATGCTGAGGAGTTCCTCAACCCCGGGTTGCACCTTGTCGATGTCGATTGAAACCTTCATCCCGGCCTCGCGTGCCCAGCGAGCCGCCTGGATGGAAGCCGGTTGGTCATGCCCGTCGATATGCAGGAGCTTTCCCGCCGTGATGGCTTCGCGGTTCAGTTCGCCTTCCTTGTAGTGCAGCTTCGGATCCCGGTCCCAGATAATGGTGCGTTCTCCGGTGGGCCGGTCCACGATGATGATCGAGAACTGGCTGAAAGCGTCGGGAACGACCTCGACCATCAGGTCCATCGGTTCTTTCTGCAGATCGCTGAGCGAAAACCGTCCGATGTCGTCATCACCGACCCGTCCGATATACCTGACGCGCAGGCCGTAGCGCGCGCATTGAGCCGCGGCCGTCGCGACTTGCCCGCCTCCCATCTGCCGCATCACCGAATCCATCTGGATTTTGGAGTTGTGGCAGGGGTATTGAGGGACTGTGCAGACCCAGTCAACCGCATTTAAGCCGAAGCCGATCATCTCAAATGAACGGTCAGTCGGCCACTGGATATCGAAATGCACTTTGTCGAGCGGAGTTGCCATAAAAGCCACTGACGACTGACGACTGACGACTGACCACTGTGACCACTGACCACTACTCACTGCGCGCTGCGCGCTGCCCGCTGCCCACTGCCCTAGAGCATCCCCTGATCCGCAAAACTGAAGTACCGGGAG
>RPQK01000794.1 GCA_003819755.1 Acidobacteriota bacterium
AACCGGCGAGCTGCAACCATCGTTTTGGCCGGGCTCCCAGCCCGACTGCCGGACTCTGGAGAGTCCGGCCACAATAAAAGCCCCGTTCACCACGGCTGGTTGCACCGACTTCGCCCTGGCCAACGGCAAAAAAGTAAATGAAATGACATTTGGCGTCTCGCCCGCGCTCCCAGGAGTGTCCGTGTCCGTCCGTTTTTCTATGCGTTACCTCACCACAAAATACAAGCTGGACGACTTCTTACAGAAAGTGCGGACGGCCCGCAAGAAGGCTCTGCTGCTTGATTTCGACGGCACTCTCGCCCCGTTCCACCCGGACCCTGCTGCCGTGGTCCTTTATCCGGGCGTGAAGGAGCTTCTGGACACACTGCTGGAGCTTCAAAAGACGCGGGTCGTGGTTGTCACCGGCCGTTTCACGGAACATCTCATCCCGCTTCTCACGCTTGAGCAGCAGCCTGAGATCTGGGGCTCGCACGGCTTGGAACGCCTTCGGGTCGACGGCAGGTACGAGGTCGTTGAGGTTGATGCGCGAGCGAACCGGGGACTGGAACGTGCGACGGAGTGGGCCCGATCACGGGGGCTGCTTGAGAAATGCGACCAGAAGCCGGGTTGCCTGGCTCTTAACCTGCGCGGGGTGGAAACGGCTATGGCCCGGAGAACGCGTAAGCAGGCCCTTGAAGACTGGAATTCGATCGCATCCGAAAGCGGGCTGTCGTTTCACGAAACTGATGGAGGACTAGAGCTGCGCGTCCCCTCGAGAGACAAGGGCGATGCGGTCGCCTCAGTCCGCTCGGAACTTGGCGACAATGCCCTCCTGGCGTACCTGGGAGACGATTTGACCGATGAAGACGCTTTCCGCATGCTCGGCCCGACGGATCTGGGCGTGCTCGTTCGGCCGGAGCTCCGGTCGACGGCGGCGGATCTGTGGATTCAGCCCCCGGGAGAACTCCTCGAGTTTCTCACGGCTTGGGTCAATGCCGACCGGCTTGTCTTCAGCACCGGAGAGAGCGAGAATCCCTGAGATTCTTGAGCTCACCGATGCGAAAAGAAACACGAGAGAACAAAATCGTCGACCGGATTGTCAGGGAGTCCGGCCTGCCTGGTTTGCTGGAAGTACTCACCGAACGTATCACCCCGACGGATCTTCAGTCGCTGCTGCTGGAAGCCTTCCGGAGAAAAGCAGCCGGGATCTCCCCGGCCGCCCTTCTGAGGCAGTATGCCGCGAATCGTTTTGTCCGTTGTGCGAATACCTCCCCGCAGGAAGCGCTCGAACTTGACCGGCTGGCGTTCTCCTTGTTGCCGCCCGGTTTTGAAGTTCTCGAGCTGTCCCCGGTATCGCCCCTTGGCGCCTGTTCCGCCCTCGGGACCGTGGATCAGAACAAGGTGGTGGCGACGATCAGAAACACCGAGGTCTGTGCCGATCCGACCAACGTCCTTGCGCTTGAAAGTGCACTTCGGCGCAAACAGGCGACGAAATCGAGAGAAGTCGGCGATACGAAACTTTGTGCGAGTCAGCGGGTCGTGAGAGCCCAGCTCTTTAAGGGCCCGGCTTCGTTTGCACACTTCCGGATATTCAGTCTCTGTACCGCCGGACGTGATCGGGGCAATAGCCTTTTCGAAGTTGAAGCGTTGTGCGAGCAGATTGATTTCTACCTCCGGCTGCTCCTCGCGGCCCGGGCTGCCGGACATAAGGTGGGCAAGGTTCGAGTGAGCCTGACGCCCTTTGTGCGCGGCAAGGCCGAACTCCTCGAAAACCAGATAATCGCTCGCCTGGCTTCGAAATATCCTGAGATCAGCTTTGTTCTCGACCTCGACCGAGAGGCGGGCCGCGGCTACTACATCTGGGCCGGCTTCCAGATCTTCGCGAAAGAACCGGAGGGCGCGGAATGGTTTCTGATCGACGGCGGCTTCACGGACTGGACGGAGAAGTTGATGCGTAATCGGAAAGAGCGCCTGCTGATCAGCGGCATGGGAACTGAGAGGTTTCTGGTTTGTTTCGGATGTTGACGCGGCCGGTGAACCGTTTCCACGTTCCGCCGTCTCTAACCGATAAAACGATGAAGAGTATTAGAACGGGCCTCCTTGCGTCAGTGGTTCTTTGGAGCCTGGCTGTCACTGCGCCTGCGCAGGAGCAGAAGAGTCAGGAACCGCGCTTCAGGGCGCAAGCCTATGCCGGGTTGCTGGAAGTCAGGGTCACAGCACCGGACGGAAAACCGGTCGCCGGCCTCACGCAGGAGGACTTCGAGGTTAGAGAAGGGGGGAAGCAGCGGAAGATCGTGTTGTTTCGGACCGAGCGCTCTGTTCCGCTTACCCTCGGGATTCTCATCGACACCGGTCCTACCGTCTCGGAAGAGTACGTTTTTAAAGCCCGGGACATGGTCTTCGAGCTGATACACCTCCTCGACCGTGAAGACGAGATGATGTTGGTGGCCTTCGACGAGGAGGCGCACTTTCTCACTGGCCCCACGTCGGATCGAAAAGAACTGGTCGACGGGTTGTGGAATATCGCAACGGCTCGAAAGAAGAAGTCGTTCCTGCGCGATCTTCTCAACGGAAGTACGAGCAGGACCGGCCTGGCGATCGACTTCACGCTTTTGGAGCTCAAGAAGGCACGGCATGAGACCAAGGCGATCCTGGTGATCTCGGCCGGATTTGGCGGTATCGGGCTTGGGACACTCGATCACCTTCAGATGGCCGGGGCTCGTTTCTTCGCAATCAGTTTTCCAAACAAAGCCGGCGACGTCCTTGGTCTAGGCGGAGATCAGATGGCCCGCAAAAAAGTCGTGGAGGAAACGGGTGGCATCAGTTATTCCGTGGCGGAAGTCGCGGGGAAAATACAGGTCCTGAGGGACGGACTGAAAAATGTTTACCTGCTCGCTTATGAAAGTGGGGAGACAGAGGAACCCGGCCGGGTGGGTTTAAGTGTGATCAAACATGCCGAATACCGCGTCCATTTCGCCCCCCGCGTCAGCTCATCTGATTCGTTTTATTGAATTAGAACGCCATCACACGCGGCGAACCAAAAATCTGGCATTTTGGTATATACGAATTGTTTTGCAGCAGACTAGCGAAGACGTTTAATCTTCCAATCGAACCTTCCACAACCTAACCTCGCCGTGTTGGGAAACAGGGGCGGCCCTAAAAAGCCGCCCCGGGTTCTTTTAGCCACCCCGAAGACGATTCTAACCCCCTACGTCCTCCCCGCGGCCTTTTTTCCCGCGAGCGATTCGAACGTAAGGTGGGTTTCATCCGGGCGCTGACCGCGCGCCCTCCTTCGAAACCTACCCTGCGTCGGAATCGCACAGGCGGGTGGAGTTGCGGCCTGCGGGAAACCGTGCAGTTTGGTATATACAAATTGTTTTGCTACGGACCTGCGCGCGAGGTTAATCTTCTAATCGAACCTGCCACAACCTAACCTCGCCGTGTTGGGAAACAGGGGCGGCCCTAAAAAGCCGCCCCGGGTTCTTTTAG
>RPQK01000795.1 GCA_003819755.1 Acidobacteriota bacterium
GCCACCCAGGGCTACGCGAAAACGCTTCGCCCTGGGCTAATATGTACCGGCCTTTCAGGCCTTAAAACTCAGATTTTGCGATTTATGCAATTGGCTCCCCTTTGCCCCTTTGCCCCTTGCCTTCAGCCCTTGCCTTTAGCCCTTGGGCGGCTGCTGGGACTCGGGTTGCCGGGGTGGCTGTTGCGGCTGAACCTTGGGTGGCTGTTTGGGATCGCCGCCCGGGTTCTTGTTCTGACCCTCGGCAGCCGGCTGCTGTTCCTGTACTGACTCGCTGTAGCTCTTGAAGAGCATCTTGATCACATAGGAATCGAGCCGGCCGTAGAGATCCTCTTTGAGAAGCGTCGCCTCCTCATAAACCCGCGTCTGATAGACCCGCATCTGGGCCCACTTCTTTTTCACATTGTCGGTCAGACGATCGGCGTTCTCCGCAACCGAGGACGGACTCATCTCGGAATACCCGCTCGTGGAGGGGGTGGGGCCAACCATGGTAAAAATGAGAGAAATGAAGACCACCATGATCCCGGTGCCAAACGCATAACGCTGGGTCAGGAAAGGCCGAATCGTGGGGAAGATCAGGCCCGACCAGACAGACCATTCCGGCGGCTTGCCCGTCGTCCGTTCGAGGATTTCATCGACCAGGGACTGCTTGAGATCGACCAGAGGGAAGGCCCTTAGCTGCTCGCGCAGGGCGTAAACGCGGGTGATTAGGGCAGAACATGAGGCGCAGCTCTTCGCGTGCTCGGACATGGCCTCCTGCAGGCCGCCCTCGAGCGTGCCGTCCATGTAGTCCGTCAGCCGCGATTCGAACTTTGCGCAGTTCACTGGCCAAACCTCTCGATGCACGGATTATAGACACAAGTGCACCACGGAAGAAAACGCTTGTGCGTGTTCTGATCTCAATGCATTGTTACGAGAAATTGAGGCCTTTGGTTCGGCCGCTGATCCGAACCGGTCGTCTTCGCAAACTTGCTTTCTTTCTGCTAGTTTGGAGTCAAATGGACAATCTGCTGGCCGCTCGGACCCAGATGGCCCTATCCCTGATGTTCCACATCATCTTTGCTGTCGTCGGGATAGCCATGCCGCTGCTCATGGTGATGTCAGAGGCGCTTTGGCTGAGAACCAGAAATTCGATGTACCTGGATCTGACCAAACGCTGGGCCAGGGGAACCGCGATTTTCTTCGCGATCGGAGCCGTATCGGGCACGGTTCTGTCATTTGAGCTCGGGCTGTTGTGGCCGACCTTCATGGAGCATGCGGGACCGATCATCGGCATGCCGTTTTCACTGGAAGGATTTGCCTTCTTCACGGAAGCGATCTTTCTCGGCATCTACCTGTACGGATGGAACCGGGTCCCGGCGATTGCACACCTGCTGGCTGGCGTGATGGTAGCGATCAGCGGGGCTGCTTCGGCGGTTTTCGTTGTTACGGCCAACGCCTGGATGAACACTCCCCGCGGGTTTCGTTTGGTCGACGGGCGGGCGACCGACATCGACCCGGTTGCCGCGATGCTCAATCCCGCCGCTTTTCCGCAGGTCCTGCACATGCTGCTCGCCTCCTATGCAGCTGCGGGTTTCGCCGTCGCCGGAATCCACGCGTATGTCCTGTTGCGCCACCCGGGCGACCGCTTTCACCGCGCCGCCCTCACGCTGGCCCTGCTTGTCGGCATGCCCGCGGCGATCCTGCAGCCGCTCAGCGGAGACATTTCCGCGCGAATGGTTGCCAGGACGCAGCCGGCAAAGCTGGCGGCGATGGAGGGCCAATTCGAGACAGAGGCAGGGGCTCCGCTGCGTATCGGCGGCTGGCCGGACGAGCAACGCGAGGAAACACGATGGGCTCTCGAGATCCCGAAGGCGCTGAGCCTCCTGGCCTTTCACGATCCGGACGCGGTTGTTCAGGGTCTCAAGCGTTTCCCTCGTGAGGATCGCCCCCCGGTTGCGGTGGTGCACTTTTCTTTTCAAGCGATGGTGGCGTGCGGGACGGCCATGGCGGGATTGGGCCTCCTGACTGGACTGCTGGTCCTCTTGAAGAGACAGCCGGTTGAAAACCGTAGATTGTTGTGGGGATTCGTCCTCGCGTCTCCGCTGGGCATTCTCGCTATTCAGGCCGGTTGGCTGGTTACCGAGGTGGGCCGGCAGCCCTGGATCATCCAGGGCGTGATGAGGACCAAGGACGCGGTGACTCCGATGCCCGGTCTGATCGTTCCGCTGACGGCAATTACACTCGTTTACATCCTCCTCGGGATTATCGTCGTCCTGCTGCTGAAGGCACAGGTTCGCTCGACGCTGCCTGGGGGAGAAGGCGGGAACTGACATCGGAGGAAATCGGAACTTGCTTGAGCTGGGCGTAGCACTGGTGATCGCCATAGGCTTGAACGTCTATCTCCTCCTGGGCGGGGCGGACTATGGAGGTGGAGTGTGGGATCTTTTTGCCTCCGGAGGACGAGCCGAGCGACAGCGCGATTTGATCGCCCGTTCGATCGGTCCCATCTGGGAGGCGAACCACGTCTGGCTGATTGTCGTTGTTGTGGTCCTCTTTACCGGTTTTCCGGCTGCCTTCGCTCGCATCATGACGTTCCTGCATATTCCACTGTTGTTGATGCTCCTCGGGATCGTGGCACGGGGGTCGGCTTTTGCGTTCCGCTCGTACGAAACGAGTGAGCCGCTCAGACGACGGTGGGGGAGTGTTTTTGCTATTGCCAGCCTGCTGACGCCGATCCTGCTTGGAACCGTCGTGGGCGCGATTGCGTCGGGGAACATCATCTCGGGGACCCCCAACGTTTACACGATCCGGATGTTCATCTACGGCTGGCTGGGGCTCTTTCCCCTCTCCGTCGGCTTTTTTGCGCTCGTGATGATGGCCTTCCTCGCTTCTGTCTACCTTTGTCTAGAGGCGCGTGAAACCGACCTCCAGGAGGATTTCCGCGCAAGAGCCCTCATTTCCGGCGTTTTGCTGGGCGGTATGGCCGTCGTCGTGCTCGTCGCCGCGGCCTTCGAAGCGCCGGAGATCGTGGAGGATCTCATCAGGACCCGCTGGTCCTGGGCGCTCCATTCCGTTACCGCGGTCTTGGCGATCAGCTGTCTCTGGTGCCTCTGGACGCGGCGTTATCGAACCGCACGCCTCCTGGCGGCCATGCAGGTCACGCTCATCATGTGGGGATGGGCCTTTTCACTGTATCCGCACCTTGTCAAACCCGATTTGAGCATCTACGAGGCGGCTGCTCCCCGGCTCACCTTGGAGCTTCTCTTGATCGTCCTCGCACTCGGATCCGTCATCCTGCTCCCCTCGCTTTACTACCTGTTCAGGGTCTTTCACAAAGTTGGGGGGCCAGGGAATGCGGAACACCCCAATGCGAAACGCGGAATGCGGAATGCGGAATGAAAAGACAATCACGGGCCCGTGTTGTCGAGATCTGAACCTCCTCCTATTCCCTATTCCCCATTCCGCATTCTGCATTCCGCA
>RPQK01000796.1 GCA_003819755.1 Acidobacteriota bacterium
CGGGACGCCCCTTGCCCCAGTGCAGGCGGGACGCCTGCGCTCCCAGGGGACGCCCCCACTCTCGCTTCTTATTTGAGCGCTTATACCCCATTCGGGGTCGAAAGCCGGCGGGCGGCCGACCCGAGAGGGCTTGCTGAAAAGGAGCGAGGGGCGGCCGATCATCCTCAGTCTCACGTGTGGGGCACAGTGAGCCTCGACGGGGCTCACCGTCTGCAATGCGCTCTCCCCGGGTTCCCTCGCCCCATTCGGGGTTTGGTCACCCGGGGCTACGTGGCCTTCGTCCCGGGACTCTGATTTCGCACAGGTCGAGCCATTGCAGCCACTTGAGATGCGTATGAGGACAGCCTCCTCTTGCGTCCTCTTCCCCTGCACTCCAGATTGGTCCGGCATCCATCGCTCGATTTCGGTGGCCGCTATCGCTTGGCGTGTCTGAAAAACTTCCCCAGCATCACCCCCCAAAGTCCCACCGAAGCAACGAAAAGGACAAGGAAAAGGGTCATGACATCCCATTGAACACGCACCTCAGGTGCCTGCAGGTATGGCGCCAGGTAGGCTTCCCGAAGCAGGTCGCGCATCAGGGCCATACAGAGGAGCACAACCCCAGCCAGGGTCAGGGAAGTGATCGCAAAGCGCTTCGGAACTCGACTCCTGATCGCGAGGAGCATCAGGAAAATGGAGGCGAGAGTGGCGATAATCGAGACAGCAAACAGGAGGGTCGCCCGGCTGTCCCCGCCCAGGTAGAGGAACATCTTCTGCTGAGGCAGGCTGATCAGGAACCAGACGCCGAGTGCGAATTGAACCATGGTGGGAACGATGAACCAATAAGCCCCGTGCTGGAGAAGGAAACGGGCGTAGGGTTCGTCCTTTTTCCACTTCAGGAGAGCCATGACGACAACCAGGAGCCCGGCAACAGCAGCCGCCGCAAACAGCGTGTGAAGAAGGCGCGGCCACAGCATCGGTTCGTCAAGGTTCAGGTTCAGCCCCGACGGGCTTGCGTGATGCTTGGCAAGCCATTTTTCGGGCGTAAGCATCAAGGTGAAGTTATTCGTGTAGATAAAAGCGATGCTCAGGAAGACGAGCAGCGAAACGAGAGCTGCAACCGAATACCGGGTTGTGCCGCCTCTTAAAGCCACAAAGTAAGCGGCGTAATAGCCGACGATCAGCAGCAGTATGACCGAGAACCACGGCCAGGCCAGAATCGTGGAAGAGGAGTAGAAGAACTGACCGTAGAGGACCTGAACAAACAGTAGGGGGGCAACGCCAAGGGTTATCGCCGCCGCGAGGAACGATGGGATTTTTCGGGCAAGGTCGGCTGCGAGTCTCGCCTGGAGAGCGTCGCCCGAACGAAAGCGGGCGACGATCGACAGGACACTCCCGCCTACAACACAGTTCATGGCGAGCGTGTGGAGGAGGAAAGTGGTGACGAGCAGAGCCCAGAACAACCAGACCGGCCCGGGCAAGGGAATCGGGTCAACGGCGGGTATGACGGTGTCTGTAGTCATTCTCATTCCTCGACTTTTTCGTGAATCCAGGCGGCCAGCACCTTCCGGTCGCGATCGGAGCCGTCAAAGGGAGGCATTGCAGGGTTTATGGAATTCAGCCGGCCTATGAGGTCGAAGATCTCGGCTTCATTCCGCCGCTCGAGACGCGAGAACAGAGGGTCGTCGGGTGTCTCCATGTGACAGTCGGAGCACTTCTCCTCGAACACTTTTCCGCCGGTGAGTTGGCGTTCCTCGAGCGACGGGGTCCGCCGCCGGATATCGGGATTAAGCCCGGCCAGGAAACCCGCTAGAGCGCGTTTTTCCTGGTCCGTGCCCACAAAAGGCGGCATGGCCCCGTTGACCATCTTGTCGAGGCTTCCTAGTCGGAAGTAGATCGTTGGTTCGTCCCAGTTTCTGTCCCGAATGAGTCCTCTGAGACCGCGATAATGGTCAATGGTATGGCAGCTTTGACACTGCAGCCGGAATATCTCGTGACCCGCCTCGACCTGATTGGCGGCCTCGGTCGTCTTGAACCGGCTCCAGCGGGCGCTGCTCAAAATCCCCTTTTCGCGGATCCTGTCGACGCTCAATCCTCCATCCCGCAGGTTCGAGTGGGCAAGAACCGAATTGCTGTACATGTAACCGTAGATCACGTAAGGCTTTCGCACCGATTCGCGGATAAATTCAAACGACCACATTGTCAGGAAAGCCGCGCCGAAGATAACCAGGCTGGCGGCAAAAGGAAACCTTCGGGGTTTCAAAAGAGCCCAGAGCGAGCCGGCGAGAGCGACGGCGGAGAACCAGACGATCCAGGTGGCATAGCGAGTGGGGGTGGGCGTCCGTCCTTGCGCGCTTGACCACACTGTGTCAGGGAGTTTGGAGATATACCAGAGCGCGAAAACCGGCAGGGTGGCAAAGGCCGGGACAATCCAGCGAGCGCTCCACCCGACCAGCCTGGCTCGCAGTTCCCGGTCTTTTTGGCGCGATGCCGTCAGGAGAGCGTAAACTCCGGCCAGAACCAGCGAGAAAGCAAACCGGAGCCCCAGAGACGGGAGGTAGGTGGGGTTTAGAAATCCGTCCCAAAACGTGCCGGACTGCAGCCAGCCTCCGGGCGTCAGCATGAACGTGATAATCCCATTGATCACGACCATGCTCAGGAAGGCTGCCCAGAAGTAGACCCAGCCGATCCACAGGTGAGTCTTCCTGTCCAGCGTCTTCCAGCCGTAGAGGTACAGCAGGGCGGCCGTAATTTCGAGGAAGAAGAAAAGCCATTCGATGGCCCATCCCCAGACGTAGGACCGAATGAGAGTACTCGTGCCGGACGGATGGACCAGGCTTATTGTGAACCAGATCCCAACTCCGCTCACCGCCCCGAAGACCACGGTCAGCAGGACAAAGAACCTGGTGTGTCTTGCCACCCAGTCGAGGAATCCCTGGTCATTGAGCCGGTAACCTCGTTTTTCTGAAACAACCAGGAACAAGCCTCCGCCGATGGCGAAATGAGAAACAAACACATGGACAATGGAAACAACAGCGATCAGGAGACCGGAGCCAAAGGCCACATCCCACACGGGATAGTTCATTCCCCGGAGCATACTTCAAAAAGGGGGTAACTGGAAATTCGACGGGAAACAGAACGGTCTCTAAATCAAGTCCGAGGCGCCAACCCTCCGGAGTGATTTGTTCTGTTCTGCAAGCGATTCGTCCTGCAACAGATGCAGACACTCCCGGAGTCGGATCGAGTCGGACTCCGAGTGAGTGGTGAGCGATCATTTTCCTCGAGGGGCAAAGCGCTTTGGAGTGCAGGGCGACGAGTGGGCCAGGGCCTGCACTTTAGGGCCTGGCTCCTTCCTCACGCCGGCGGCGTGAGGGGAGAGTAGCCGGGGGTGGAGCCGTTTTCCAGGCGACACCCCCGGAAAACGACGCAGAAGCAAGAACGCACCCCGGCAGGGGTGCGAGGAGCCCCTCCTCCCAC
>RPQK01000797.1 GCA_003819755.1 Acidobacteriota bacterium
AGACAGCCCGGGGCCGGCAGTTGGTAAACGGAGGATATCGCTTGTTGGCCGAAGGAAAAGTGGGCTTCAGCCTGCAGTCCTATGACCGAAACCGAACCTTGTACATCGACCCAGTCCTGAGCTATTCGACAATTTTTGGAGGCGCCAATGCTGACGAGGCGGTTAGCGTGGCAGTGGATTCCGACGGCTACATCTACGTTGCGGGGACGACCTCTTCGAAGGATTTCCCGGTCGCCGGTCCGTTCCAGGCGGCGCTCAACAAGGGGTTGAGCTCGTCACGTGATGCTTTCGTCACGAAGCTGACGCCTGACGGAACCAGCCTCGTGTACTCTACATTCCTCGGAGGAGCGAAGACCGAGCAGGTCTACGATCTTGCGATCGACAGCGCGAAGAACGCTTATGTTGTCGGCGTGACGGATTCAACCGACTTCCCGACCAAGAACCCGTTTCAGCCGGCCATTGGGGGCAATCAGGACGCCTTTATCGCCAGACTCAACGCCCAGGGCGCTGACCTTGTCTTCGCAAGTTACCTGGGTGGCAGCGACTGGGACAGGGGTTTCAGCGTGGCCGTCGACTCCCAAGGCCGCGCCTGCCTGGCCGGAGCCACGAAATCGACGAATTTCCCGACACCGAATGGATGGAAAACGGCTCCAGCAGGGGCGGTCGAAGCATTCGCGGCGAGGTTGAAGGCTGATGGATCGGCCCTCGACTACAGCACTTACCTGGCCGGCTCAGCTGATGATTACGCACAGGGTATTGCGGTTGACGCTGCCGGCAGCGTGTATGTGGCGGGTTACACGTCCTCCGATAATTTCCCGGTTCAGAATCCCCTCCAGGCAAGCCACAAGGATATGGCGGACATCTTTGTTACGAAGTTGAACCCGACCGGTTCAGCGGCTGTTTATTCCACATATATGGGCACAATTGGCAGCGACCAGGCGTTCAGCATAGCGGTGGACGGCGCCGGCTGCGCCTACGTTACCGGACTTACAGGCAGCCAATATTTCCCAACAACGCTCAACGCCTTCCAAACCTCGTTTTCCGGTCACTACACTGACGCCTTCGTCTTCAAGCTGAATGCCGCCGGCAACGCGCTTGCTTACTCGACGTTCCTGGGCGGCAGCTCAGTCGAGGAACGCACCTACGACATAGCGGTTGATTCAACCGGCTGCGCCTATGTCGTAGGCACGATAGAGAGTCTCTCCATTTACGAAAACGAGAGCCGGCTGCCGGAATCGCGGACCGGTAATTTCCCCCTGGCTGACCCCATCCAGACGAGCCTGCTCGGAAAGACCGTGGTCAGCGGCACCGCTCGATGGTTCCAGGCAACGGATGGGTTCGTCTCGAAATTGGACCCTGCGGGTAAGAAGCTTCTCTTCTCCACCTACCTCGGCGGCCACGAACTCGATTTGGTCAAGGGCCTGGCGGTCGACCCGGCGGGAAACATTTACGTGGCGGGCTCAACGCAATCGACCGACTTCCCGAGCATGACGACGGGTATCAGGCGGGGAGAGGGCGTCGAGGCGTTCTTGTGCAAAATCGCTCCGGTTGTCAGCCCGCAAGGTTTTGTGGGTGGCGTTCCCGGATCGTCCTGGACCAGGTACATGCTGTATGACTCCAACGGCAACGGACGTCCCGATGCCGACGATCAGCCCTTCTACGGAATCCGGGAGGGAACACGGTTCACCTACACCTGCCCGGCGATACCGAACTGGTCCGGCAAGGCCGCTTTCGAGCTCTCCAATCCGCACCCGGTGACGGGCGCCTATCAGACGGCGACTGCCCGCTGGCGTCATCGGGCCAGCGACGTTGTGCCAGCCAGCGCCGGGCAGTCGGCGACGCAGGAGGCCATAGCACCGATGACCTTCAATGAGAAGGAGGAGATGGTATCCCTGTCCGCCACTGTCACCCGCTACAGCGAGCAACTCCGAGCTATCGCCGGCTTGATCAAGATGGAGAGAACAGGGAGCGACGGCACAAACTCGACCGCCGAGTTTGGCCTCGAAGCGCAAGATAGCAATCAGGACGGAGTGGCCGAGGGCGTAAAGTTGAGCGGCAACGCCAATCTCAGCGGAACGACGCTGAGCGGGCAGCGAACACAGGCTCTTGTGCCGATGCAATTGAGTATTCCCCTGACGTATTTCGATGTGAACGGCGACGGCAAGATGGACTACACCAGCGTGCCGTGGACCACCATGAAAGTGCTGTTGTCATCTCTGGGACTGACCAGTTCGGCTGCCATTTTCGTCCCCTTGGCAGACACCAACGGCGACGGATCCCCCGATACACCTGCTTTTGATTCCGACGGGGACGGCCACGGTGATACAGACTTGGTGTTTCCCACCTTCCTCTCCGGAACCGCCAACCCGACTGTGGAACATAAACTCTATTTTGCCCAATTCGGCAACGGCACGGCGGGTTCGGCGCGGATCGACAGTCAAATCATCCTGTTCAACCTCGACAAATCCCATACGGCCAATGCCCACATCGAAATCCGGGACGATGGCGGCCAGCCGTGGACTCTCAATCTGAACGGTCAGAGCCTGCCCGGCCAGATCGATCGAGTCATCCCGGCCGGGGGCCTGCTGGCGCTGAAGACTGACGGCGCAGGCGGTGTCAAAAGCGGGTCAGTGACGGCAACATCGGACCGTCCCCTGGCTGGCGTGATCATTTTTGGTGGAAGTGTAGGGGTCGCCGGAGTCGGAAGCAGCACTCCCACGAGGACCGGTTTCATCGCCCCCATCGAGGCCAAGGGAAATGAAGTGAACACCGGAATTGCGATGATGAACCTCGAAAATGCCGAGGCTTCACTGCAGGTGGAAGCCCTCGATTCCAGCGCGAAAGTGCTCGCCAAGGCCACGCTCGGCCTGCCCCCACTGGGTCATCGTGCGGTTTTCCTGGCCGAGCTGACCTGGGATTCTCCGATCAACCTGGCGCAGTTCACGGGCCTTGTCAGGGTGTCCGGCAACCGCCGGATCGCCGCGACGGTCGTGCAGAGCCGACCCGGCGAGATGGCTACCATGCCGGTGACGGCAAATCTGACGGCTTATTCTCAGAACCGACCGGCCTGGGCAACACCGACTCCCCAGGCCGTGCTGCATCAGGACCGCACTCTCTACTTCGCCCATTTCGGCGACGGCGCCGTTCCCGGCGCCCAGATTTTCAGCCAAATCATTCTCGCCAACGCCGATCCCCTGCGTGCTGCGACGGCGCGCATCTTTGTACGCGACGACTCAGGCAACCCGCTAACCGTCGATTTCAACGGCCAGAATGTCCCGGGACAGACGGACATTGTCGTCCCCCCTGGCGGTTTGGCAGTCCTGAAGACCGATGGACAAGGGTCGCTGGTTTCGGGTTCTGTTACGGTGAGCTCGGACCAGCTGTTGAGTGGCGTCATCGTTTTGGGAGGCAGCGTCGGATTGGCCGGGGTAGGG
>RPQK01000798.1 GCA_003819755.1 Acidobacteriota bacterium
GAACAACGGGTCGGCCGAGTCGAACAGATAACCGCGCCGGGCCGATGGCTTGTAGTTGTAGTAGGCCGGGACGTGCCCGACGGACCGGGGGATTGTCATCGGCAGTTTGCCCCCGGGGTTATAGTCTCCGAACAGCGCCTCGGCGACGACTCGGCCGGTTTCCTGACCCAGGTACCAGCACTCAAAGATCGCCTGAGCTTTCTCATTCAGGTTGCGGATCGACAAAGGCCGTCCGTTGAAGAGAAGAGCCACAATCGGCTTTCCCATGGCGGCGATGGCGTTGACCAGTTCATCCTGCCGGCCGACCATCTCCAGATCCGCGCGGTCGCCCAGGTGGTTCTTGGCCCATGCCTCGCGGGACGTCTGCTCGTTCCCGCCGATTGCCAGAATGACGACGTCCGCTTCCGCCGCGACCTTGACTGCTTCGGCAATACTGGCCCGATCCTCGTCCGCATTCGCCGGCACCACCACATCCTGGTTCCACGAGCCACCGATAGTGATTTTGCACCCTTCGTGGTAGACCACTCGAACGGTATCACCCAGTCGCTCGTGAATACCCTGCAGCACGGACGTGTAGTGGAGGGGAACACCGCTGTACCCGCCCAGCATCTGACGGTCCGCGTTCGGACCTATGACTGCGATCGTCCTTAGCCGTCCCGGGTCCAACGGAAGCAGGCTGTCCTGGTTCTTCAAAAGCGTGATGGTCTTGCGGCCGGCCTGGAGCGCCAGTTCGCGGTGGGCCGGATCACGGACGATCCGCTCGGCTTCAGCCGGGTCGACATACGGGTCCTCGAACAAGCCCAGCCGGAACTTGGCGGCCAGCATCGGGCGGATGCGGTCGTCGATCAGCGATTCGGTGAGGACGCCTTCCCGGACCAGCTCCAACAGGTGCAGATAGCAGTCGGGATCGGGCAACTCGATGTCCACACCGGTCTTGGCAGCGAGCGCCGCGGCTTCCTTGCCGTCGCGCGCCACATGATGGCCATACAGCTCCGGGCGCTCGGCGAGCTCGCGGATGGCGAAGTAATCGGACACGGTGAACCCGGTGAATCCCCATTCTCCGCGCAGAACCTCCTCGAGCAGCCACCGATTGGCGTGGGACGGGACGCCGTCGATCTCGTTGTAAGAGGGCATGACACTGAGCGCTCCGCCTTCCTGGATTGCCGCCTTGAAAGTCGAGAGGAACACCTCCCGGAGTATGCGCAAGGAGACATTAGCGGGCGCGCAGTTGTTCCCGGATTCCGGCTGACCATGGGCAGCAAAGTGCTTCATTGTCGCGATCAGCCGCTTCTTGCCCTTGAACGTAGCGTCGCCCTGAAAGCCGCGAACCGCCGCGACGCCCATTCGCGCGACCAGGTAAGGATCTTCGCCAAAGGTCTCCTCCACCCGGCCCCACCGCGGATCGCGCGCCACATCGACGACCGGTGTGAGCGCCTGGTGCGCTCCGCGCGCGCGGACTTCCGCCGCCGTCGCCGTGTAGATTCGCTCGATCAGGGTCGGGTCAAAAGTCGCACCGAGGCCTATGGGCTGCGGGTAGCTTGTCCCCTCCGGGGCGGCGTGCCCGTGCAGGCACTCCTCGTGGAAAATCACCGGGATTCCCAAACGACTCTTTTCAACGAAGAATCGCTGGATGTCGTTCGTCAGCTCGGCCATCTGCCGGGCCGTCCTGCCGCCCCCGGCATCACTCGGGCGACCGACTTGACCGAGGCCCTGGCCGCCGCCGAAGTTCGCCTCTGCCTTTCGGGGATCAAAATTGCCAACCTCGTCGACAAGCTTCGTGGGCTTCTGCTGCCAGACGCAGAGCATCTGCGCGACTTTCTCCTCCAGGGTCATCCGGGATAAGAGGTCGGCGACTCGCTGGTCCGTGTGAAGAGCGGGGTTTTTGTACGCCGGCGTCAGGCCTGGGTTTTTCTTCGTGCTCACAGTTCCTCCTCTGTCTCAGGGAAGCGGCTCGGTCCCTGGGAGCGCGTATTGCTTTGGTCCTTCCTTCGTTATTCGACATTCGATATTCGATATTCGATATTCGTTTTGCTCCCAGGGGCCAAAACGAATATCGAATAACGAATATCGAATGTCGAATAACGAAGTAGCCGACCCACTTCCTTGGTCCGACTGGCGGACCGTCGGGCGATCCACCTGATGCTGGCAACTCGTCAAACCACGCGACTGCCTGCTACTTGCCTGAAAGCGCCTTAATCACCGCGTCGAACGCCGGCTTTGGCTTCCCTTCCCGATCCCACAGCATCGGGTGGTTGGTGCGTCCACGAAAGGGAAAGTTGTTAAGCCAGGTATTCGCGTCGGTGACCGCCCAAAACGTCACGCGCGCGATCTTGTCCGCGTGTTTGACGAACAAGCGGAAGATGTCGCCGTAACGTTGCGCCAATTCCTGCTGAACGGCATCGGGCAAGCCTTCCCTGTAGGGATCAAGCGATTGCCTGAGCTCCGGTCGCTTGGACAAATCGGCGCCCATCAGCTCGCGGGGCCTCGGTAACGGATCGACATCCAGTTCTGTGATCACGACCTTGACTCCGAGCTTCCCGAACGGCACAATCGCCGCCTCGATGAGGTCCAGCGGCGGATCATTAATCAGCCAGTGACCTTGCTCGCCGATACCGTCGACCGGTACGCCCCGGTCCAGGAGTTGTCGAACCAGGCGCGCGGCCGCGTCGCGCTTGGCTGGTTTCCAGAGGTTGTAGTCGTTGTAGTAGAGCTCGGCGTCGGGGTCCGCCTGGTGCGCGAATTCAAAGGCCTTGGCGATGAAATCTTCGCCAATAATCTGCGACCACGGGGTTTTCCGCACTGTGCCGTCGTCCTCGAACGCTTCATTCACGACGTCCCAACCGCCGATACGGCCCTTGTACCGACCCACCACGGCGGTGATGTGAGCGCGGAGCCGTTCGAGCAGGGCGTCCCGGTCCATCGGTTCCCCCGATGCGCTTTTGAATACCCAACGGGGTGTCTGCTGGTGCCATACGAGGGTGTGACCTATCAGCAGGATGCCCTGGCTCTCGGTGACCTCGAGTAGGCGGTCGACCGGCCCAAAGTCGTAGCGTTCCGGCTCCGGGTGAACCTTCTCCCACTTCAGGATGTTCTCCGGGGTCACCGTGTTGAAATGGCGGGAGATCAGGTTCATCGCGACCGCGTCGCGGCCTTCCGCCTGCGGCACATTGATCGCGGCGCCGATCAGGAAGCGATCTGCGGCCAGAGTCCGAAGCGGCATGTCCCGCCTGTCGCTCGCCACAACAACCGACCAGACCGCGAGCCAAGTGAAAACCGTGCTGCTGAAAATGCGACTAAACCCACTCATGACGACCCCTCCTCGGTCCGAAAGCAGAAGTCAGAAGTCAGAAGTCAGAAGTCAGAATGAAACCCCGGAACGCAGAGAGCAGAAAGCAGAAGTCAGGAGTCAGAAGCCAGGAGTCAGAATGGAAAA
>RPQK01000799.1 GCA_003819755.1 Acidobacteriota bacterium
CCGAGACTGCCAGGATGCCGCCAACTCGCTCCTCGACCGAATTTCGGACAGGAAGACTGGATCCTGGAAGCGGAGCTCCCCTCCGACCTGCCGTTCGAATCAGGGGAGCACTGGGTATCGCTCAGACAGTGGAATTTCCTCGCGCCACCACGACCCCGCCTTCTCATATTCGACAACGAGGCTGGCGAGGGCATTGCGCATCTAAGCATGGCCCAGTGGTTATCCTCGAAGATTGACGGAAGTGTGACCGTCTTGAGGAACCGGAAAGAGCATGAGAGTGATGAAAAGGTCCGCTCGGCGGTTCAGTCGCGATTGGAAAAAGCCGAGCTGCAAGGCGCCACCGTCCTTCTTCCGCAGGGCAAGAGCAGCGAGGTTCTGTTACGAGAACAGGCCTCTAGAATCTACAATTTTCTCCTGCTGTCGCGCCCAAACCAAGAAGCGAAGCTTTCTCATCTGGGCATCACGAGGATGCTCACCAGGATCCTCGAAGCAGCCGAGGCGCCGTTGCTGATTGCGTCGGCGGAATTCCGGCCAATCAGGCGAATCCTTGTTTGCACAGCAGCCGGTGAACCAGGGAAGAACGACGTCAAGCTCGGGGCATGGGTGGCGAGACGGACAGGCGCCAGCGTCACGCTGCTGCATGTCCTCGCGCCCCACACCAACGACGCCTCCGCACGCCGGCACATTTCGAATGCCGCGTCCACGCTCGAAAGTCTGGACATCACCGTCGAAACCAAACTGATTGGATCCTCTAATCGAGTGGAGGCGATCCTTCAGGAAACATCGAGAGGCGATTTCGATTTGCTCGTTATGGGTGGTCACGGCCCTCACTCGTCGTCGTTCTTTCGGCCCGAGGACGTCACCCTCCAAGTTCTCAGAGGAGTGAATCGACCAGTTCTCGTTGTCCCGGCTCAGGAGGAAGTGTAGCGGAAGAGTTGGACGTACACGGGGTACACCGGGAACTCAGGGAAGTGGTGTGTCCAAAAATCCTAGCGCCGCAGTGGGATTTGTGGGTCGCGTGAATTGCAGTTGTCTTGAAGGAGTAAACAAATGAAAACGCCTTTTGTGACTCTACTCAGTTGGATCATTCTATTGATCTCTGTCGCTGTGCCGGTAAGCGGCCAGGACAAAGTGGAGCAGCTTGAAGCCCAGATCCGGCAATTGCAGGACCAGCTGCGCGTTCTGGAGCAGGAGGTGAAGTCTCTCAGGAGCCACAGCGAGTCAGCTCCTCAAGCATCGTCCACTCCCGAGAAAAAACCCTCTGCGGTGAACTTCAGCGAGCGAGGTCTTTCGGTCGAGTCCGGCGGTGGCGACGTGCGAATGAACATTCGGGGGTATTTCCAAGCCGATAACCGGACTTACCTGGGAGACGGGAGGCTCGATGGAACGGATACCTTCCTCCTGCGTCGAATCCGCCCGGTGCTGGAGCTCACCGTATTCAAGGATTTCGAGTTTCGCTTGATGCCGGATTTCGCGGGTGACAGTGCGACGCTGTTCGACGCCTATTTCAATTGGCGAATCCTGCCCGAAGTTCAGATCCTGGCAGGGAAAGTCAAATCGCCGACCGGGCTCGAACGCCTGCAGTCGGCTACAGCGCTGATGTTCCCTGAGCGAGGACTGCCCACGTCCATTGTTCCCAATCGTGATATTGGCGCGGAACTGCACGGCAATTTGCTTGACGACCGGCTGGAATACGCCCTCGGTATCTTCAATGGAACCCAGGACAGCAGCAGCGTGGTCACGGACGTCGACGACGGGAAAGACACGGCCGCTCGCGTCTTCGCGCGGCCTTTTTCGTCGACGCCGTTGAAAGGACTGGGCGTGGGCGTCGCGGGGACTTATGGAAATCACGAAGGGACGCCAAGCCGGTACAGGACAACCGGGCAGCAAACGTTTTTCCGATTTGCCGCCGGCACTGTTAACGACGGACGACTCTGGCGACTCTCTCCTCAGGCCTATTACTACTACGGTCCCCTGGGGCTTCTTGCCGAATGGGCCGTTTCCTTTCAACGCCTGCGGAACGGCGAGGTTCGAGGGGATATTCGCAATCACGCCTGGCAGGTCATGGGGAGCTGGGTCCTGACGGGTGAAGAAAACTCGTATCGCGGGATCCGTCCCCGGCGAAACCTGAATCCCTCGGAGGGCGCTTGGGGCGCGTTCGAAGTGGTAGCACGTGCCGGCCGTCTGGTCATCGACAAGGATGCTTTCCCGATTTTTGCGAGCCCCGCCGGAAATTCAGACAGGGCTCTGAACCTCGGCATCGGCCTGAATTGGTATCCGAACCGCAGTGTGAGGTTCAGCGCCGACTACGAGGTCAACAAACTGTCCCGCGGCCTCCCGAACGAACATACCCTGTTCAACCGGGTCCAGTTTGCCTTTTGACTCCTGGGCAAGACGTACCAGGATCTCTTTCTTCCCCAGCCAGCCCGGCCGAAATCGATGGAGTATTTCGATTTCGTCATGAGTGAGGTGCATGGGCTGAGAATCCAGGAGTTGCTGATTACGGGAGCCAG
This sequence comes from Acidobacteriota bacterium, assembly GCA_003819755.1. GTDB lineage: Bacteria > Acidobacteriota > UBA6911 > RPQK01 > RPQK01 > RPQK01. The sequence continues at coordinate 2,514 of RPQK01000799.1, forward strand.
GATCGGGAGCAGTTGCGGACCCGGGTCGAGGCGTTTCTGGAACGGCTTCAGGGACTGTGATGCGCACCGCCGGAATCGATATTGGCTCGAGGACAGTCAAGGTGGCTGTCCTCGAGAATCGACAAGTCCTGGAGTGGCGAGTTGCGGAGAACTCGCATGATCCCCTGGAGGTGGCGGATAGCACCCTAAGGGAGGTCCGTTATGACCGGGTCGTGGCTACGGGCTACGGGAGGCGCACCTGTTTGCCCAGCACCGGCTGTGTCCCGTCATCACCGAGATCCGGGCGGTGGCGGCCGGCGCCCGCTTTTTGTTCCCGTTCTGCCAAACGGTTCTCGATATCGGTGGTCAAGACACGAAGGCCTTGGCTCTGGGAGTAGAGGGAGGAATCAGTAAGTTCGAAATGAACGATCGCTGCGCGGCCGGGACAGGACGATCTCTGGAGATGATGGCCACGGCTCTGGGCTACCGGCTGTCGGAGTTTGTCGATCACGCCTCGAGCACCATCGGAGCCTGTCAGATCAATTCGCTCTGCGCGGTGTTTGCCCAGTCCGAAGTGGTGTCGGTCCTGGCCAACGGGACGCCTCGCGAAGCCGTTGCTCTGGCGGTCCATCAGGCCGTGGCCCGGCGGGCGATTTCGCTGGTCAACAGGGTCGGCGTCGGGGTGGACCTCGTCTTTGTTGGCGGCGCCGCCCTCAATAGCTGCCTGCGGAGAGAAATCGAGATCCTGGCGGGTGTCACGGTCCTGACCCCTGAAAACCCGCAAATCGTCGCAGCCATCGGGTGCGGCCTCGTCGCCGAGTCCGCAGAGGTCTTGGGATGAAAAGGAGCAGCCAGATGCAAATTGTGGTGGTCAATAGCGATTCCATGGGCCGGGGAGACGCAGAATTGGGTACGCAGCTGATCGGGTCATTTCTGCG
>RPQK01000800.1 GCA_003819755.1 Acidobacteriota bacterium
CGAGAGCGCTCGGTTCGGTGCCTCTGCCACCGGTGAACCGGTACGTAATAAAGGTGGTCTTGCCCTCGACTGGCACCTTTACCCTCGCGTTCTTCGTCCAGAACTCGTACATCCCGAAGTCCTCGACCTTGCAGTCCGCGATGCGATAGTTGGGCATTCGCGTGGGGAACAGCGGATGATCCGTGCAGCCGGCCCTATCTGCCTCTTGTGCCGCCAGCATTCCGCCGGCCAAAAAGAACGATCCCAGAGCTAGAACAACGCTTCTCCCAATCCTCATGCTCATCTCCTTACCTCCCGGCGTCGCGCCACGGTCATTTCCGTGGAAGACATCGTGTTTTCATGCGGCCGCAGATTATTCGGGGACTGCACCGTTGTCAAGGATGTCAGCGCGGGCTCTTAATGTCCCGACCCTCCCTGGGAGGTCGAGGCGCGGGAGGATTGAATATCCGTTCCGTGACCCACCGTTGGGGTCGTCCGATGTATTTAGCACCCTTGCAGCGGCCGGGCTACGGCGACAAACGTGCCCGAAAGGGGGACGCGGGAAGACCCTCGCCGTTATAGAGAGTGCAGGGCGGGTTGCTGGACCACGCGTAGCGCACCCAAACCGGGCTGGTCACGGCGTTACTCTCTACCACCACGGAAGGGCCGTCGATCCGGGCTTGAGCGGGCCTGAAGAGGCCGTCTAAGCCCGCCACCTCGAAACCGTCAAGGCGTCCGCCCCTGGCCTGGAGCCCTCCCGTCTGGTGGTCGAACCACACCCGCAGGCCATGATCCTCGGCGCTGAGCCGGGAAAGGGCGGGGCCGGAGTACTCGACGCTCTCGCCGTAAACGATGGCCCGGGCCGCCAGAGCCAGCCGATGGCCCACCTCCTGCTTGTTCCTGGGGTGAATATCAACCCGGTCGCCGATGTCAATGGTGACGGCCATGCCGGTGTTGCGAAGGGCGAGGGCCTGGCGCTGCGCCTCCCGGACTTCCGGCCAGTCGTCGGTCGACTCCCAGTTGGCGATCTGCACGAACAGGAATGGAAGATCGGCCTGCCCCCACGAGCGGCGCCAGTCCTCGATCAGCGACCGGAAGAGCCGTGCGTACAGTCGCGCCTTTTCGGGAGGGCTGTTGCTTTCTCCCTGGTACCAGATGGCCCCCCGGATCGGAAACGGACTCAGCGGCGCGATCATGGCGTTGTAGAGAGCCGCCGGAGCCCAGGCTCTGAAATCCGGATGCCATGGCAGCCAAGGGGCAGGCTTGCCTTCGGCCTTGGCTCGCCGGATCGCCTCCTGGATCTCGCGGGTCTCTTTCTCGATAGTCAACTGGGTCTCGACTCGGGCGTCAGCCATCTGAGCCCGCTGGGCAAAAACCGGCATCAGAGAGGCATCCGCCGCGAGCGTCCCCAGGCTTGTCCACGCTTCGGCCGGGGTTCCGCCCCACGAAGACACGATCAGGCCGATCGGCGCCTGCTGCTTCTGGTGGATCTCGCGACCGAAAAAATAGGCGACCGCCGAGAAGCCGGCAGCCGACTCCGGAGTACATGCGGTCCAACCCCTTTTTGTGGACAGGTCTGGACGGGGATAGTCGGAGACCGCTTGTTCGACCTGGAACAGGCGGATTTGCGGCCAGTTCGCGGTCGCGATTTCCCGCTTGCCGTCGTTGGCTTCCTTGAGGGCGAATTCCATGTTGGATTGCCCGGACGCCACCCAGACATCTCCGGCCCAGACGTCACGGAAAACGATCCTGTTCGATCCCTGGACCTCCATCTCGAATGGTCCCCCCGCTCCGCCTGGGCGCAAGTGAAGACTCCAGCGCCCCAGTTCGTCGGCCGCGGCGCGCTGGGTTTCGCCCCGGAAGCTCACCGACACCGTCTCCGCCGGCGCGGCGGTTCCCCAGACATGAACCGGCGTCCCGCGCTGGACGACCATGTGCTCGGAGATGAGCGCAGGTAGTCGCACCTCCGCCCGCGCCGCCCCAAGAGCCGCAACAACGACGATTACCCCCAGAAGACTCCTACTCAGCACGCAGTATTCCGGCCGTTTCATGGTGATGACACTAGCATGGAAGCAGCGAAGGCGAAAGCGCCGGCCGGGCGGCGCCTGATCCGGTCAGCGGCTGGAGAGAGCCTCACTGGCGGCTTGCTTAGTGGTCACTATAATCAGCCTCTGCATTAGGTGTAACATCAATCTAACCGGGTAGCGAGAATAGTCAATCCAATCAGAAGCAATCGAGGGATCGGCGGTCGACTTTCGGACCTAAGAATGGCGGCCGTTTCCACGCGTGTGCCTGTTTTTGACTGGGCGCCGGTCGGACTGATCTGCCCAGGATAACCTCGGACTTCTGGCGTCAGTACGCCCGCTGTCGTCATGGCAGGGGGCACAGGCCTGGTTGTTCTGAACAACAACGTTGAAAACATCCATGGTGTGCGTCTTGAGAGGAGACAACGTATATGCGGAGAGCTTTGATCGTGATTCCTTTGTTGCTGCTGGCATCCGTCCCTGCGTTGGCGCAGGATCCCGCGAAGGCGGCTGCGAACCAATGCAAAGTCGTACTTGAAAATGACCACGTGCGCGTCTTGCACTGGACTGTCGGTTCGCACGAAAAAACCGCCATGCACGAACACCCCGCGCTGGTATCCATTTCGCTATTTGACAGCGAAACGCGCTTTACGGCTCCTGACGGCAAGACAAAAGACGTCCAGAGCAAGGCCGGACAGGCAACCTGGAGCGATCCCGAAAAGCACTCCAGCGAGAATTTGGGTGACAAGGCAGGCGACATCATCCAAGTAGAGCTGAAGAAGAAACCGGCCGCTGCTATGACGTCGATTCCGGCCTCCGAAGATTCCGTTACCGCAGACCCGAAGCACTATAAGGTGGAGTTCCAGAATGACCGCGTCCGCGTCTTGCGGATCAAATACGGAGCGGGTGAGAAGTCCGTGATGCATTCGCACCCCGCTAACGTCGCGGTTTTTCTTACTGGTGGAGAAACGAAGATGACTCTGCCCGACGGCAAGTCGAACGCGGCCAGCGCCGTCAAAGCGGGGCAGGTGCAATGGGCCGGCAAAGAGAAACACCTGCCCGAAAATGTGGGAGGCAAGCCTTTGGAGTTGATCCTCGTTGAATTGAAATAATCGTGTCGGGGGCCGTCTGTGTGTCCGGGACCCGCGCGCGGACAAGGTCGGCTGCGGCCTGCCTTTCCGGGTAGCGACTGACTCACAGCGGCCTCAAATTCGCATGAGTCTGTTCAGCTCGACCGTTGTAATAAAGGGAAATTTGAGCGCGCGCCACCTTTTGCGGCCGCAGCAATCCTCTCGACAGCCAGTGACGCTCATGGATTCGCCTCCCGATCCAGTGTCGCAGATGGCGGCTACTTGGCCGACAGCTTCTGTTTTGCCAAAGGCCGCGCAAACGCGTTGGTCGGATTGTGTGCGTTCGACTGCAGAA
>RPQK01000801.1 GCA_003819755.1 Acidobacteriota bacterium
CGAGCTCGTAGGGCGACCGGCGAAAAGGACCGCGACAACGGCAAGGACGGCAAGGACGGCAAGGACAGCAAGGACAGCAAGGACACCAAAGAACACGCTTGATTGGTATGTCCTTGATGTCCCTGAGTCCCTGTCGTCCTTGCGGTCGTTATTCTGCTAGCTTCTTATGGGCTTCCTGTTCGGAAGCGTCGGGTTTACCTGCCCCCGGCAGGTCGCAACGATTCGCCATTCAGGTCTGAACCCCGACCCGGGGGAGCACCCACCGCATCAGGATGAAGTAGGCGACGATGAAGATGATGACAACTAAAAAATCCATCAGCGAATAACCACCTTACCTCAGGCCGCTACTGGACCCATTTTTTGAGCTCCGCCTTAAGACCCTCTGGATCGAACTTCAATCCTATCTTCAGGTCCCTTGCCTGCATAAACAGCGTTGGTTCCGGCGGCCTTTCGCGCCACTGCAGGTGCGGCTTGTACAAGACTACCATGTCCCACGCAAATTCGGGCGGCGGGTACTTTAACTGATCGGTGAGCACCTTGCTCGTGAATCTCCACAGGTCCCAGTAATGCTCCGCCCGTGGATCGGGCAGGTAGGCGGATGCTTCGACGGCGCTCAGGCGGGTGTCGTTAGCCATGATGGGCGTCCACATGACGAAGACTTTAACCTTCGCGCTGGGTAAATCGTTCAAAATTGATCGTATTTCGGAGGCCCCCCGAACGCAATGCGGTCAGGTAGGCGCGAGGATCGTCACAATGCGCGCGCGATCGGCCGTGGCATTGAAGGACTTGATGAATTCAGCGCCACTGAATGCCAGCGACGAGACGACCTGGGGCTGTCCCGGAGGCAGGATTTCCGGCGGCTGCTCCTTGGGCGCTTCCAGTTTTGGCCGTGCAGGAGCCTGCTGCGCCTGCTGCGGGATTAGTAACATCAACAACAGCGAGAATACCCATGTCATAGTCGTTAAAGATATCGAAACGGGTCAGGGAGTTGCAACCTTTTACCAGGCTGGTCCGAAGAATACCGCGTTCATCAGGAGCAGGTCGAGCCCATCGCAAAAGGCCCGGAAACTCGGGTCTTCTGCGAAAGCGACCACGTGCCCCGATCCTGATGGCTGGTGGATCAGGTAGGCCTTTTCGGCCAGTTGCTTCGTGGACGCCGGCCAACTGTAGCCTGACAGCACGAGCTGGTCCTCGGGCATGTAGAGCCCCACGTTTTGCCCTTTGTCCAGCTTTACCGGAGTGAAAATGTTCCGGCTCTGAACCAGGACGTTCGCGTCTCCGTCGTAGCCGAAGGCCAGCCAGTGTTCTGTGTCGAGCTTGACTCGCATTATGGCGCCTGGCGTCGTCTCAGGCAGTTCCTTCTCGGGCTGGATTGCCTTCTCCAGATCGAACGGCCGGGTTTCGGCCGGCTTTTTCTCGGGCTCGACCGGCTTAGAGTCGCCGGCGCCCCCCGGTGCCTTGGCCGGTTCAGCAGCACGCTTTTCGCCGTCGCCATTCCGAAACTCCCGGGAACTGGCCAGCAAGCCGACCTTTTCCTCAGTCAGCCAGCGGGTGGCCTCTCCCATTGTGATCAGTGTGCCGCCCCCGGAGATCCAGTCCTTCAGTCTTCGGACCGCCTCTTCCCCCAATACCGCTGAATAGCCGCCCTGCCCGCCCCATGAATCCGGGAGGACAAGAACGTCGTACCTGTGAAGTCGAACGTTCCGGATCCCTTGCCCTTGGACGATGGTCACCGGAATCCCGTACACCTGCTCGAGGAGGAATCGCAGAGCGCCGGCCGAGGAGGACGCGGTCGGGGTGTTATAGAGCAGCAGGACTTTCGGTTTCTTCACATACTGGACGAATCCGCTGCCGAAATTGATACCTTCGTCTACCCAACCGGTCTCGGTCGCGTAGATGTCGACGCCACAGTCGGCGGCTATCTGCCCAACGAGATCGTGCAGTTTTTCAGAATTGCCGTTGACCTTCACAATCAGCGTCCCTGCCGGGAAAGTAGTGTCACGCTGCTTGAAGGACTTCCCGGCTGAGTAGACCCGCATGTCTTCGGCCAACAACCGGGACAGAGCCCGGGCGGAGGAATCGCTTGTCCAGGGGATGAGGTAGGCCAGGGTTGCTTTTCCACCGACGACCTTACCCGCATACCTGGGAGCGGCGGCGACCACCTCCAGACCGGCTTTCGTCTCTTCCTCGGCGGCAAAACAATCGACATCGTACAGAAGGGGCAAGGACCAGGCCGTTATGTCGTAGAACTCGTCGCTGAGCCGCTTTTTCCTGCGCCGCTCCTGCTCCTTCAGGAAATCGTCTTCAATCACAGTATGCCTGGACAGGAGCGTCGAAACCAGTCGCTTGGCCGGTTGGGCCAGGGACACGACGTAGCTGCCGGCCGGGAACTCCCGCCCCGCCGCGGCCCCGCCGTAGAAATCCTTCACCTTGCCGTTTTTGAACGGCTCGACGGCCCGTTTGACTTCGGCACCCTGATTGATGAGGTTCGCAACCAGTTTCGCGGCCCGCGACGGATTTCTCTGCGGATCAATGATGTACTCTACGACCGGTCCTTTTTTCCCTTCCTCGATCGCAGCTTTTCGCGTGGAATGGAAGTACTTCAGGAGAGCCACCCGGTTCTTGGCTGCCGTTTCCGCGGTCGCGAGCGAAGCGATGAAATGATGCTGAATGGCGTCCCGGTAGTGAAGCACCGTTTCGTCCTCTTTGCGCACGACGAGACCACGGGTCGATGCCTGCTCAAAAGTCATCCCGATCGACCCCTGAAACATCGGCCATCCTTCCCCATAGCCGGGATAGAAGGAGTCGAACACCTCGCGGGTGAAATAGTCGAAATGCATCTTGTCGAACCAGGCGGCATTGTTCTTCCCGAACTCAACCAGCCAGTGGTTCTGCTCGCTGGTGAACTCGGGATTGAGCGGACGCGCCGGGGGGGCAAAATAGTAGGTCGAGTTGGCACCCATTTCGTGCAGGTCGACAAAAATCTGCGGGAACCACGACAGGTAGGCCTTCACACGCGCCTGTGTCTCCGGCTGGGTCAAGGCGAACCAATCCCGGTTCATGTCAAACAGGTAATGGTTGGATCGGCCACCCGGCCACGGCTCGTTGTGTTCGGCCGCCTCCTGGCTCTCGTCCGGCCAACGGCCACGCGTCTGCCTGAAATACGTTACGAACCGCTCGCGGCCGTCCGGGTTCTGAAGCGGATCGATGATGACCACGGAATTGTCTAAAACGAGCGTGGTCAGAGGGTCCTCCTTGGAGGCGACGAGGTGATACGCAGTCAGGAGCCCCGCTTCGGTGCTCGAAATCTCGTTCCCGTGGACCGCGTACCCTAACCAGACACAAACCGGCAGAGACCTCTGGAGGCGATCGGCCTCATCTGCAGCCAGCCTGTCCGGCCTTGCCAACTTTCGAA
>RPQK01000802.1 GCA_003819755.1 Acidobacteriota bacterium
AGGCGTTTGGTCTCGTAAACCTTGCGCTCCACTCCCCCGAGAGGGGGGATCGTGTAGATGGTGGAAAGATCGTCTTTCAACCTGATAAAGGCAATGTAGCTGCCGTCCGGCGCCCAGGAAGGTTGGAGGTCCAGCTCGGGGGCAAAGGTGAGTCGGAGCGGCTTATCTGACCCCACGCTTTTCACGTAAATCTCAGCATTTGGCTCCTTTTCATCAAAAAGACCGGCAAACGCCACCTGATTGCCGTCGGGCGAAAATGTTGGATCGAACTCGGCGCCCGGGTGCGTGGTAAAGGGAACGGCAACCAGAATCGGCTTCGATTCTCTCGTCGGCCATAACAGCCACCAGCCCGTTGCCCCCACAAGAGCCGCTATGAGCACGGCCGGCAAGATCCAGACGGGCTTTCGCACGCGAGGCGTGGCTTCGACGCCTTTCTCCACAAAGCGTGGTGGCCCACTTCCAACCTCACGAACAACACCAGCGCCAGGCGCCTCGGAGCGGGGTTCGGGCGCCGGCGCTTCCCTTGGCCGGACATTTTCGACCGGACCCACAAAACGGTAGCCCAGCTTGGGCACCGTTTCGATGAATTTCTCACCGGGTGACCTCTCCTGAAGGACTCTGCGCAGTTCAGAAATGTAGTGAGCCAGGTTGGCCTCTTCGACAGTGCTGTCGGGCCACAGGCTCCGCATGAAATGGTCCTTTTTGAGCAAGCGACCACGATTTTCGAGGAGCAGCAACAGCGTTTCGAAGGCCTTCGGGGTCAGTTCCACAGAGGCGCCGTTGTGTTGGAGGCGACGTTCAGAGGGGTCGACCTTATAAGGTCCAAATCTGTAGCAAGGCAATGACAGCGAAGCGTCATGTGAGGATTCAGAATTCATTTAGAAAAATCCTCAGATCATTTCAGGAAATCCAAAAGACTTCCTCATCCCCTGAGTTCTAAAGTCCGCGTTACAGGCAGTCCGGCTGTTTCGGTGGTGGTTATCGGGAAATCTGTCTTGTGTGTACTGATTCTAGACCACTGCCCCAAGGAGGATCAAACATGACTCAGAGAACGACGATGGGAAGGTTCCATCTCCTCTTGTCTTTGCTGTTTGTCCTTTCTGACTCCGCCTTGCACGCACACGATACAAGGCGGTTTCAGTCTAAGGGGACGACACAGGAGGGGTCAGGCGCCACTCAGGCGTCTGAGGAAATTCGGAGCGGACCCGCTTCCGTCGTGAGCGTGGCAGGCTGTAAAACGGTGGTCCGGCCGGAATCTGCCGGCGCCGCAAAGAAATACCTTCAGCGAGGTAGCCTCCGCTATCAGAAAGGGGATTTTGACGGGGCTATCGGACACTACTCCTCCGCAATCAAGCAAGACCCCTGTCTGGCGATCGCTTACAACAATCGCGGAAACGCTCAACGACGCAAAGGTCAGTTCAAGGAAGCGATCAATGATTTCAACCAGGCTCTCAGCATTAACCCCGGTCTTGCCGAAGCTTTCAACAACCGGGGCATTGTCCGGCGCCTGCTCGGTGAAGTGGACACGGCAATCATCGATTTCAGCCGCGCCATCGAGCTCGAGCCGCGATATGCGGCGGCTTATACCAACCGCGGAAACGCCTATCGCGACAAGGGAAATACGGAAGCCGCCATGGCCGACTTCGACCGTGCGATCGAGATCGATCCAAGGTCAGCCCCGGCTTACAACAATCGTGGTGAGGCGCGGCAGGAGAAGGGCGATCTGGAGGGCGCCATGGCCGACTACAACAGGGCGATCAGTCTCAATCCTCGCCTTTCGCCAGCGCTGAACAATCGCGGGGCTTTGCGATTTCAAGTCGGAGACCTAAGTGGGGCTTGGGGGGACTTTGACAATGCCATAGCAGCCGACCCAGGCTACGCCACACCCTACCTGAACCGCGGAATCCTTCGCCTCCTGACAGGGAAAAGGGCGGAAGGGGAGAAGGATCTCGACCGCTGTCTTCGGTTGGATCCTCGTCTAAGGACGCTCGTGAACAAGCGCATCCGCGAGGCGGATAAATTGTCCATGAGGAATTCGCGCGATACCGAGTAGGAGCGGATCGGTCCCGAACTGGAACGTCACCGGTCGTTCGCTGCTCCCACGCCTCGGATCCATTCGTTCCCGCAGACGGGGGAGTAACCGGCCGACACCGAAGAAACGACCGAATTCTATGCGGCGTTTAAAGGAGAGATTCGGTCGATCTTCTTCTTCGCACGCCGGGCGGCTTCCCAAAGGTCAACAGCTCGCTGGGCGTTGAGCCAGAAGTCGGCGGTGTTGCCGAATAGACGAGAAAGTCGCAGCGCCATCTCCGGGCTAACCGCCCGCCGCTCTCGGAGCAGCTCATTAACCGTCTGCCTGGAGACTCCAATGGCCTTGGCGAAACTCGAAACCGTGAGCCCATAGTCGGGCAGAAAATCTTCGCGGAGTATTTCTCCCGGGTGCACCGGGCGAACTTTTCTCACCCTCGTGTTTGTAATACCCATACGAACCTCGCTCAGTGATAATCCGTCAGCTCGACTTCGTACGCCTCACCCTCAAGAAACCGAAAGCAGATTCTCCACTGGTCGTTAACCGAGATGGAGAACTGGCCTTTTCGCTCTCTTTCCAACTCGTGCAGGCGATTTCCAGGTGGAACTCTCAAGTCGTCCAGGCACGTCGCCAGGTCAAGGTACTCAAGTTTCCGAAAGGCCCGCCTGCAGATATCTGGTGGCAGTCGTCTCGATTTGCCGGTCTCGTACAACTCCTGGGTATGCCGGTCGGCAAACGTCTTGATCACCAAACGACATGGTAATGCGTCACGTGACAGTTGTCAACAAGATCGGGGCTGCCGGTCGGAATGACGGATTCCGTTGTTTCCTGCAGCGAGCAGGCCGGCATTCGCGGACTCCTGAGGCGGCGCCAGGCTGGGCACGGCGCCCGTCATCCACTTCTTCAATTCCGACAGTATGTCCCGGTCTACGACGAAGTCGTCCCTCGGTTGCAGAGCTGGCTAGGTCGCTTGCTGGAATGGGGTGTCATCCAGGCGACCGGGCGGACTCGCTCAAGAAGATACTACGTATCTCCAGAGCTTCTGCAAAGACTTGATTTTTCAGCAACTACTACCCTCAGTCGAATCGAGCCGCACCGTCTGACGGCTCTCATCCTTGAGAACCTGAAGAGGTATCCTCGGTCCTGATCGGGGAAATCCACAGACGAATTGCTCCTGAAATTCTACGAGGTCGAGTCAAGCGGGCGGTCGATACTCTTGCCGAACGAGGAGCGGTCGCGTTTTCGGGTGAAAGGCGTTGGAGACGCTATTGGCCTCTGGCATGAGCTATCGACCAAAACCGGGCTTATCCATGTGTTCTGTACGATAGACTTTGGTCGATAAAACTATAAGAGTCGAGTTTTCAGTCACTTCTGTCGAACCAT
>RPQK01000803.1 GCA_003819755.1 Acidobacteriota bacterium
GATTGTCGGTCTGTGGGAGCCTGATCGCGCCCGGGCCGAGCTTCTCGTCGCCCGCTACAGCATGGGCTCCATCCCCGTGTTTCCCGACCTGGCCTCCATGCTCGAGAAGACGCGACCCGAAGCCGTAGCCGCGTTCGGCTCCATAGCCGAGCACCTGCAGGTGGTGCGGGCGTGCGCTCCCCGAGGCATCCACGTGATGGTCGAAAAACCGCTTGCATTCCGGAGGGAAGACGCGCGCACGATCAAGGAGCTCTCGGACCGGCATCGCATACACGTGCTTACTAACTATGAAACGACGTGGTACCCGAGCGTGCACGCGATGCGTGATCTGTTGGCGAAAGGTGCTATCGGAGCGCCACGCAAATTCGTTGTCCGGGACGGACACCGCGGACCGCGAGAAATCGGATGCAGCGAGGAATTCCTCGCCTGGCTGACGGATCCGGCGGGAAACGGCGCCGGAGCTCTCGTCGATTTCGGCTGCTACGGCGCGAACCTCATCACGTGGCTCATGTCCGGGAAACCGCCGCTGACGGTCACCGCCATCACTCAGCAAATCAAGCCGAACATATACCCCAAGGTGGATGACGAGGCGACGATCATCGTCACCTATCCCCATGCCCAGGGGATCATCCAGGCGTCCTGGAACTGGCCGATCGGACGGAAAGACCTGGATGTATACGGGCAGCACGGCTACCTGTCCGCACCCGACGGTTCCCGGCTGCGCATGAGGAAGAACGAGGCAGCCGTCGAGGAATCGGTCACGCCTGTCGCGCTCCCGGCATCCTACGATGACCCGTTTGCCTACTTTGCGGCCGTGGTTCGAGGGACGATCGAGGTGAAGGACGACGACCCATCATCACTCGCAAACACCCTAGTGGTGGTGCAAGTCCTGGACGCCGCGATCAAGTCGGCCCGCGAGGGGAGGACAATTCAGCTAACTGGCAGCCGCTGAGAAAAAGGGGTAAAAGGAGTGGTGGACTGAACCCACACGGCGCGCCGCAACACTTGGAAAGGCTGCGGTCTCGAGGGCTGAGCGCCAAGAGGAGCCTGGCGCTCAGGGAATTTGCGCTGGGGGATTGAAGCGCCGGAGCGATTCGTCCAGCGCGAGCCGCTCCGCCGTGTTCACGAGTGTGTTTTGGCGTACTTGGAACCCATTGATCGCCAGACATCACTCAACCGGCAAGAAGTTTCCGTAACAGAACCAGCTGTCCCACATGGTACGCATTGTGATCCGCCACCAGCATTGCTTCCCGGAGAATGGTCTGGCCGGAGCCATGAGGGATCCTCGAAAAGAGGTCGGTGTCCGGACTGCTCACGAGCTTGCGCATCGCTTCGAGGTCTTTCTTGAACCGGCTCACACTATCATCCCAGCCGGAATTGCTGACGGGGGCTTCCGTCTCCGGCCAGTAGCCGGACGGCCAATCAGGCGATACGTGCTTGGAATTTCGGCTGAATTCCAGGATGTCCCACTGCGCGATCCGCATATGCTCCAGCAGCTGCCAGGCTGTATACGGGAGCCCTTGCGTTTTCGTTCCACACAGATTGGGCGGAAAGTCAGCGACTGCTTTGTCGAACTCCATGTGGGCCCACGCACCGGACAACAGGTTCAGGAGGTGCTCGCGTAGACTTTCTATCTGATTCTTGTCCATTGTCTTCTCCTCTCGAATGCCGAATCGGTATCGCGGTTAAGGCTTCTTTCCCTCCTCGAGTTGAGCGTACAACCAGTTTGCGGCCTGCGAAACCGACGCCTTCTTCAGGTCGACCAGCATGTTCGCCTGCCTCATCTCTTCGTCAGTGATCGCGCCGATCAGAGGCTCGAAAGCCATTTTCAATCCCGTATGCCGCGCTGCCGCCGGCGACAGCAGTAGAACCGCATCGTAAGGTGGCAGCACTTCCCGGTCGTCACGAAGAAGCACGAGCCCGAAGGCCGGGATCCGCCCGTCCGTCGTGAATGCGGAGATGACGTCAACCACGCCTCTTTGAACCGCGGGGTACATTAGCGTGGGGTCGAAACTCCTTTTGGCGGCAAACTTCAGCCGGTACTGTTCCCGCAGAGCTTGCCACTCGGGGCGAACGAAGAACTCGTAGTCGCCGCCAATGGACAGCGTCGGCGTCCGGGGCCCCAAATCGCTGACCGTCTGAATGCCGAGCGAGCTCGCACGGTCCTTACGCATGGCCAAAGCATAGGCGTTCTCGAAGCCCAGGCTGCCCAGGCAAATGATGCCGTGTTTTTTGAGCAACCAGTCGGACATGATCTGGAGAACCGACTCCCGCCCCGGCTGGTCCCGCCGTTTCATGTGATTCGCCCAGATCGTGCCGGAGTAATCGACATAACAGTCGATACGGCTCGCCTTCAATGCGTCGAACACGACTGTGGAACCAAGACTTTGCAGATTGGATGCTCGATATCCGCTGTCGTTCGCCCGCCGCTTGAGAACCTCCGCGATGATGTACTGCTCGGTGAAGGTCTTAGCGCCAATCACGACTGAGCGTCCCGCAAGTCTTCCCTCCGCCCTTGGGAGCATGGGGACCAACGCGGGGATCGCGAGAAGCGCGAGGCCCAGGGCACCGGTCAAACCCAGCGCCAGGTTCCGGCGGGAGACGGCAACTTCAATCAGACGGATGAGGAGGTCAAGGACCACCGCCAGCGCTGCAGCCGCGACGACACCGACCAGCACCGCCGTGAAATTCTGTGTTTGCAGGCCGCTGAAGATGTAGTTGCCCAGGCTCGGCGATCCCACCGGGGTCGAAAGAGTGGCAATACCGACAACCCAGACAGAGGCGATGCGAATGCCGGCAACAATAACCGGTGCGGCCAAGGGCACTTGGACGCGCCACAACAACTGTTGGTCGGTCATTCCTATGGCGCGGCCCGCCTCGACAAAGGCCGGGTCCACACCCTTGATGCCTGTGACCGTGTTCCGGAGCACGGGGAACATGCTGTAAAGGACGAGGCCGGCGAGAGCAGGAGTAAAGCCGATACGCCCGAGCAGTGGAACCATCAGGGCGAGCAGAGCCAGGGCCGGCACCGTCTGCATCACGCCGGCGAAGGTCAGCACCGGCCATTCCAGCCACCCGACCCTGGTTGCCAATAACGCAACAGGTATGCTGATCGAGATCCCGATAGCCAGGGCGCACAGGGTCAGGATCATGTGATTTCCCAGGTACTCAGGCAGCAGGGCGAGTTGTTCTGCCAGCCGGGATGAGATCATGACTTGCCGTCTCCGGAAGCGATCGCCTCCAGCCGAATAAGCTGAGTCCGGGGCGTCTCCAGGAGACTCTCCACGTAACCATCGGCCGGGCGGCGCAGAAGGATCCCCGGCGCGTCGCACTGCAGCAGCCTACCGTCCTTCATCACTGCAACCCGATCACCAAGGAGAAACGCCTCCA
>RPQK01000804.1 GCA_003819755.1 Acidobacteriota bacterium
AAAGGGGCAAAGGGGTAAAGGGGCAAAGGGGCAAAGGGGCAAAGGGGCAAAGGGGCAGAGGGGCAAAGGGGCAAAGGGGCAAAGGGAAGGGGCGGAGGGGCGGAGGGGCGGAGGGCATGCTCTTAATCCCTTTACCCCTTTGCCCCTTTGCCCCTTTGCCCCTTTACCCCTTTGCCCCTTCGCCCCTGCCTTCCTACTTCTTGCCCAGCTGATCGACCAGCTGCTTGGCGACTTCAGCATTCTCTCCGGTAGGCGCCAGTTCCAGGTATTTCTTCAGATGGGTGACCGCGTCGGCCATCTTGTCCAAGCCGATTTGCGTCAAGCCGAGTTGATAGTGGGCCTCAGCATGATTCGGATCGACCTCGAGCGCCTTCAGCAATGCCTCTGCGGCCTCGGCGTTCTTGCCGCTGTTGATGTACGTGACGCCGATGTTGTAGTACTGAGTCGCGGCCGCCTTGGGATCGAGAGCCGTCGCAAGCGAAGCGGCTTTCTCATACATCTCTTTCGACTTGTCGAGGTTCCCCGTTTCCGAGTAGATACTGCCCAGATTCTGATAGAGGGCCGAATCATCCGGCTTCAGAGCGATCGCCTTGTTGTAGGAATCAATGGCCTGGTCGTACTGCTTCAGCTTGCCGTAGGAGCTGCCCATGTTCGCCCATACGGCGGGCTGGTCCGCATCCTTCTCAGCCGCCTTCTTAAAGGCCTCAATGGCCTGCTCGTGCTGGCCGGCCTTCGACAGCTGGATGCCTTCGTCAAAGAACTTTTTCAGTTCCTCGACCCCCGCCTGTTTCTTCTTGGCCTCTTCCGCGTCTTTGCGGATCTTGGCCTTTTCGTCTTCGCTCATCTCGAAGGCAACTTTGCCCGACTGGCCCGGTACCAGGTCGAAGGGAATAATGCCCCGCCGGTCATCCACCCCGAAGCCCGGCTTCGCCGGTCGCACGCCATCAGACTGATAACCCTCCTTCTTGGCGGTTATCTGGTAGGTCCCTTGGAGCGGAATTCCGGCGTGGATGTACTTCCCGTTCTTGTCGGTCTTCAGTTCGTACTTGCGCTTGACGTCCACCCCCTCGATGGTGATGATGACGTCCTTGATCGGTTGGCCGGTCGTCTTGTCCTTGACAACGCCTTGAAACACACCGATCTGGGCAAAAAGCGGTACTGTCCAGAAAGACAGAAGCAGAACGGAAAAAAGCCATCCAGTTGGTCTGATTCTCATATGCACCTTTCCCGAATAGTGTGATTCAAACGATCTATAGAAGTTTCTTAGCTACCTATAGAAGTTTCTCAGGGCCACAATATTATCGGTCACCGGACAGTTTGGCAAGCTGTCGAGGAACAGTTTGCCGTAACTTCGGGACCTCAGCCGGCTGTCAAAAACGGCGAGAATACCGCGGTCCTGTTTGGAGCGGATGAGCCGGCCCAGACCCTGTCGGAGACTGATGATCGCCTCTGGCACACTGTACTCGAGAAACGAGTTCCGCCCTTCTCTCTCGAGGCGGCTGAGCCTGGCGGCAACGATTGGTTCGGAGGGGACCTGGAAGGGCAGTTTGTCGATAATAACCGCGCGAAGGGCATCTCCCTGGACGTCAACCCCTTGCCAGAAACTGGCCGTGGCGCACAACACGGCATGAGGGGTGGTTCGAAAAAGCTCAAGAAGCTGGTTTTTCGGCCTGTCTCCTTGCCGGAACAAAGGGAATTCCATCCCCTCGAGCAGGCTTCGGTAGAACCGGTTCATCTGCTGAAAGCTGGTGAAAAGCAGGAAGGCGTGACCTTCGGTGATGTTCAGGATCTCCCGAATCTCCCGGAGCGCCCGGAGGAAATACTCCGTGGACCTCGGTTCCGGGAACGACTTGGGAACGTAGAGTATGGCCTGCCTGGCATAGTCGAACTCGCCGCTCACCGAAACCTCGCTCGCCCTGGGCACGCCAAGCCTCTCACGGATGTACTCGAAGCTTCCGGCCGTAGTGAGGGTGGCCGAAGTCAGGACCACGGTCGCGGTCGTATCGAAGAGGACTTCCTTTAGGATCGGCGCGACGTGGATAGGGCTGATATGAAGCACCACCCCCCGGCTTCGCTTGTCATACCAATAGACTTGTTCTTCAGAATCCCCGTGCATCACCTCGTCCAGGTCCTTCCCGAGCTGCGTGAGCCGACGAAGGAGCGATTCCGCCTCCGCAGGGCGGTTGGTCATCCGCTGCACCTGGTGGTACAGGATCTGGACGCTCGCCTTAAGCCGCTCGTAGGGAGCAGCGTTTTCGAGCCGGAGGTCAAGTGGGCTGCCATTCGAGCCGCGCTGGATGTTGAGGGAGTAGTGCCCTTCCTGGCCGGGAAACGAGCCAAAGAAGGCTGCTGATCGGCCCTCAATTTCCTCGACTGACTGGGTGGCGTCCGGATCTTCCCGGAAAACCGCCCGAAAGTCCCGGCACAACTCGTCCAGCTGATAGCTGCTCACCTCTTGGCCGAAATGAGAACAGGCCACATCCTCCACCTCGTGGGCTTCGTCAAGGATCAGGACAGCAAATTCCGGCAGAACCCGTCCGATCTCGTCGGTCTGAAGAGCGAGATTAGCGAAAAGCAGGGCATGATTCACGATGATCACGTCTGATTCCAATGCCCGCTGGCGCATGCGAGTAATAAAGCAACGGTCAAAGTACTCGCACTTCTGACCGACGCAGCTCTCTCCCCGGGCATCCAGATGCTTCCAGACCGGGTCTTCGTCCGATATCCATCCCAGCTCAGCCCGGTCCCCGGTTTCCGTCTGGCCGGACCAGATCCGCAACTCGCGAAACGCCTCTTCCGCGCCGGCCGCCACCGGCAAAGGCGCGTTCTGATAAAGCTTCCGTAAGCAGATGTAGTTGTTACGCCCCTTCATGTAGGTGACGGACAAGCGGGGTAACAGGTGCTGACGGATGAAAGGGACATCCTTGAAGAAAAGCTGCTCCTGGAGATTGCGGGTGGCGGTCGAGATGATGACGCGGCGGGTCGAAAAGAGTGCAGGGATTAAGTACGCGAGCGTCTTTCCGGTGCCTGTACCCGCCTCGACGGTCAGGTGACGCTCCCCCTCGATCGCGGCGAGCACCGCCTTGGCCATCTGAAGCTGCGACGGCCGGAATTCGTAATTCGGGAGCTGCCGCTCCAGTATGCCGCCAGGCCCGAAGATTTCGTCAAGAGATCGAAGCGCGTTAGCTGATTCAGTCAAAGGTCTAAAATCCCGAGAAGTGAGACAAACTGACAAACTGACAGGCTGACAGGCTGACAAATGGTGCGGGCGTCCGCTGGGAGCGCAGGCGTCTCGCCTGCACTGGGGCGAGGGGCGTCCCGCCCCGTCCGTTCCGCCCGCACAATCGATCTTCGCTATGGCACGGACGGGGCGGGACGCCCCT
>RPQK01000805.1 GCA_003819755.1 Acidobacteriota bacterium
GAACATCTGACAAAAGCCGGTTGAAAGAAATTGAACCAAATTCAAATATCACTACTAATTACAGCCGCGCAGAACCAAACTTGCACGCGCGGCGCGATCAAGTGTTACGGTTGTAACACGAATGACACGAATTGACTGCTTTCAATTCGTGTCATTCGTGTAATTCGTGGATACCTCATCTCGATCAGTGCACCGTCTTCGACTTCCTGGTCATGAAGTCCATGAGCAGGTAGTTCGCCAGGTTGAGCGTGGTGGTGAAGTACGCCTTTCCCTTGCAGATTTCCGACACCTTCTTCACAAAGTCGACCAGATAGTAATCCCGGGCGAGCATGAAGGTGTTGATCATGATGCCCGCCTTCCGGCAATTGGTCACTTCCCGGTAAGTCTCCTTCAGGATGAGAGGATCCAGACCAAACGGATTCTTATAGATCCGGCCGTCTTCGAGAGTAATGGCCGATGGTTTGCCATCGGTGATCATCACGATCTGGCGCATGTCCTTCTTCTGGTTCAGGAGGAGCCTGCGGGCGAGTCTGAGGCCCTCGCACGTGTTGGTGTGGTAGGGACCGACCTTGACGGAGGCGAGACGCGCCAAAGGTATCTTCTCGGCTGAATCATGGAACAGGATGACCTCCAGCGAGTCGCCCGGGAACTGAGTCCGGATCAGGTGCGAGAGAGCGAGGGCGACCTTCTTGGCCGGGGTGAAGCGATCCTCTCCGTACAGAATCATGCTGTGACTGCAATCGAGCATCAGGACGGTCGCACAGGAGCTCTGATAGTCGGTCTGGTAGACGGTCAAGTCGCTGTAGCGCAAACGGAGGGGGCTGCCGACGCCTTCCCTCCTTACGGCGTTCAGAAGGGTTTCGGTGACATCCAGGTTCATGACGTCACCAAATTCATACGGTCGACTGGGAGCGTCCGTGGCGACACCGGTGGCATACTCGCGGGTGTCGTGCCTGCCAAAACTGCTGCGTCCCAGGGAGGACATGAGCTCTCGCAGAGTCTTGTAGCCCAGGAAGTCAATGCTCTTGTCGGTCAGTTCGAAGCGGACATTCTTGACCGGGTCGTCCTCTTTGCCTGGTCCGCTGGGAGGCGGCTGACCCCATTCTCCCTCGGAAGCCCGCAGGTAGCCCTCCTGCAGCAGGCGCTGCATAATTTGATCGAGAAGCTCCTCGATGTCCTGTGGCAGAGATCCGTTGGGGTAGTTGCGGGTGAAGTCCTTAAGCGAGTCGCGCCAGTCCTCGGGCAACGACTCGTTCTCGGACAGGATTTCAGCCAGGGCTTTGCGCAGGCTTGCCAGGCTCTGCGAGCTGTCCGAGACGTACCTCGAGTAGAACCCGCTGTCCAGGAAGAAATCCTTGAGCTGATTCATCAAGTCCTCAAGGTTAATGTCACCGCCGGGGTCGGCTATGTACTTGCTGTAGCGGACTCGGGCCATCAAAAACTCCTCTCTTACCTCAGCGGCGCGGGGTTTAGATAAACTCGCCAGAAAGCGGCGAGTCACTCAACCGCCGCTGAGTCCTAGTTAAACGAACGCCGCCGGTTGGGCAGGTCTTTGAAGTACTCGTCCTCGGGCTTGTCCATTTCTTTGAAATAGCCCCGGTCCTCACTGCGGCTCAGTTTCTTCTCCGCGTAAAGGCCTTCCAGGACGAATTCGACCGCAGCGACGGCCATTTCCGGGTTGTCCCGCTTGTTGATCCTCAAGTACTGCAGGATTTCTCCGATACCCTGGATCGGTTCGAGCTTCTGAAGGTATTCCTCGGTCGGAGTCTGATCCGTCGTTTTCACCTGCCCGCCGAGATTGAACCATTGGATAATCTGGTCGAAGTTCTGGCTGGGGAAACGCTTCTCGAAAGCTTTCAGCACCGCCATTTGGATCAGCTCCTGGGCGATGGTCTCCGAACCTTTTAGTTCGCCTTCGTACTCGAGCTCGAGCTTGCCGGTGATAGCCGGGATCGCCGCGTAGACATCCGCAATCCTGACCACAACCCGCTTCTCGCCGCTTAGGAGAGCACGACGTTCGGCGTTGCTGACCGCATTCTCGGTACAGGAGATCGGAAGTCTCTGGCTGACACCCGAGCGCTTGTCAATCCGGTTGTCCTGCCGGCCGAGGAAGGCAATTGCTTCGATCGCTTCCTGCACAAATTCAGGAATAACAGGCTTGCTGTCATCTCGGTCAATCCACGATTCCTGGCGAGTGATGCTGATGCCGTGGCGAATATCGAGCGGATAGTGGGTCTTGATCTCTGAACCGATTCGGTCCTTGAGCGGGGTGATGATTTTGCCGCGAGCCGTGTAGTCCTCCGGGTTGGCGGAGAACACCATCATCAGGTCAAGCGGAAGACGAATCGGGAAGCCCTTTATCTGGACGTCCCCCTCCTGCATGATGTTGAACAAGCCGACCTGGATCTTCGGGGCCAGATCGGGAAGTTCGTTGATGGCGAAGATCCCGCGGTGAGCGCGGGGCAGCAGGCCGAAGTGAATATTCTCGTGCGCCGACAGGTCCCGGCCTTTCGAGGCGGCCTTGATCGGGTCGAGGTCGCCGATAATGTCGGCGATCGTTACATCGGGCGTCGCGAGTTTCTCGACGTACCGTTCCTCGCGCCCGAGGAAGTCGATCGACAAATCGTCTCCCTCTTCTTCGGCACGCTTGCGGCACATCGAGCAAATCGGGAAGAACGGATCGTCGTTGATCTCACATCCTGCGACCACCGGAATCTCTTCATCGAGGAAGCTGGTCAAAGCTCTCAGAATCCGGCTTTTTGCTTGTCCTCTAAGGCCTAGCAGGATGAAATTGTGTTTCGACAAGAGGGCGTTTAAAAGGGACGGGACTACCGAGTCTTCGTACCCGACAATGCCCGGAAAGAGTTCCTTCCGGCAACGTAGCCTTTCGAGCAGGTTCTCGCGGATCTCGTCCTTGACCGACCGGAACCGGGTCGGTACTCCCTGCTTGCGCTTGAGTTCTCCGAAGGTGGCAGGCTTCATACAACTCCTTTTTCCTATACCAGGGGGCGGCTATTGGCAGTTTCCACAGGGATCAATAACCGTACTTATATACACTCAGAATAGCATAGGGAAGGCGGGGGCGCAGAGAAGCGGGGGGCTTTTACGGGAGGGCGAGGCCGGGGGGAGTTTTAGAGCAACGAATTGAGGATTGACGGTTTACGATTGGCGATTAGAACGACTGAAGACCCGCGTTGTTTTTAATCGCCAATCGCCAATCGTCAATTCGTCGCTACAACCCCAGGAGCTTAATGATGGCCTGCTTGTTGGCCGCGATCTTAACCGGCGGGTTGGCGAACGTGGAAGTCAGTTTACCCGACTTCTCCACCAGGACGTTCTTGTAACTCGCGTGCTCGTAAAGATTATCAAGATGGTAATTGACC
>RPQK01000806.1 GCA_003819755.1 Acidobacteriota bacterium
CCGGGAACTCCCGCCCGACCGTATTCGCCTCTCCCGAGCAGAGTCAGCGAGGAGTCGCGGGTGACTTCGAATCCGAGCGTTGAGGTGATCGTGTTGTTATTAAGGTAACTGTTCGGCACAGCATTTTCAGTCTCGAGGTGACTGAAAAGCCCGGAGTAGGTGAGGCGATTGTAACGGCCGCGAATTCCGCCCGTGGCATCAAGCATCGAATAAGTCCCGCCTTCGAGGCTGAGTTCAGCCTGCGGCCGGCTGATTTCCTGGTCGACCTTCTTCGAGAACATCTGGATGACGCCCGCGATGGCATCCGAGCCGTACAGCGCGCTTTGGGGTCCACGGACCACTTCGACACGTTCGATCCCCGCCGTCGTCAGATTCGAAAAATCGGTATACCCGCCCGGCTGGTTCAGCGGAATTCCGTCCAGGAGCACCTTGCTGTAATCCGATTCTCCGCCACGAATGTAGAGGCTGGTAATAGCCCCGGGCGCGCCTGTCTGGAGTACATGAACACCGGTGACCGTACGGAGGAGGTCCGGGATCCGGGCGGCCTGTTCAGTTTCGTCCTCGGAAAGCACTGTCACGCTGTTCCCCAGCAGAGTCGTCGATACCTCGTTTCGCGTGGCCGTCACCACGACCCTCTGTTCCAACAGTTCCAGCCGGACGACGACTTCGTGCTTGATTTCAGCAGTTGCGCCGACATCCACATGCTCGGCCTGTAAGTCGAAGCCAACGTCGCGAACCGAGAGCTGGTAGGAACCCCCGGCCAGGCTCTCGAAGTGGTATTCGCCCGAGTGATCGCTGAAGGCGTTGGCCGTACCTCCCTGGCCTTCGAGCTGGAGATGAATCCCTGAGAGCGGGTGCCCTCGTTCATCCACCACTCGGCCCGACAGCGAACCGGCGAGTGCAGTCGAGCCGACCAGCACCCACAGAACTGCCGCATCCATTTTGAGGAGAAAATGCTCTCTGAAACGCATAAGGGCCCTCCCGGGTGCCTGCCGCACCCAAGTGGCGCCATGGGTTAGGAGGAAATCGTGGGACTTCCAACCCTTTGACGCGAAGAGTTGTTGTTTCAGGTCTCCCGAGGCAGGTTTCCTGGCTTACGGCTCAAGTGCGGACATCGAAGTCTTCCCCCGCTGGCGTCAGCAGACGCGTAGCGGAGTGACTGGTGGCGATCCACCGGTTCGTGTCCACTTGCCGATCACAGTGGCGCGACCGTGCGGGATTCACACCCGCTTCCCTTTCGCACCTCGGTAGATCCGACTATCAGGACAAGAGGAGGTTAGCAGAACGGTCCGACGACTACAACACCAGTTCTGTTTGTCGCCTCTTCGCCCTCCGCCCCTCCGCCCCTTCTTCCCTGCTTTTCGCGCTATAATCATGAACTTGACCAAGCGACCGATTGGGATTGCGGGGGGAGGGCGAATCGGGCAGTCTCTGGGGCGACTTCTCTACCAGGCCGGGTGGCCGGTTGTCGCAGTTGCGAGCCGAACTGCCAGACATGCTGCGGCTGCCGCTGAATTCATCGGCTACGGGGTCAGGCCGGTGGGATACGCGGAACTCCCGGGCTGGTGCTCCCGTTTGATCATTGCCGTACCGGACGATGCCCTCGTCACCGTTGCCTGCCTGCTTCATCAGTCGGGCTGGGAGGACGGGATAGTGATTCACACGTCGGGAGTGAACGGAACCGAGGTGTTGGATTGTCTCGCGGCTGAGGGGAGCTCGGTCGCCGCCCTTCATCCTCTCCAAACGGTTCCGTCTCCAGAAAAAGGCCAGACGTCGCTCGTGGGATGTCAATACGTCCTGACTGGAGATGGAGAGGCCGCGCAGTGGGCCAAGGAGATCGTCCAAGTTCTTCACGGCCGGTTGCTCGAACTTCCAAACGAATCCCGGCGCCTCTACCATGCCGCAGCGGTCTTGATCTGCAATGACCTGGTTGTCCTCCTCGAAGCAGGGCTGCGGCTGCTTAACGAGGCAGGGGTCGAGCGGGAAACGGCGACCAAAGCCTTTCGATCTTTGGCAGAGCAGTCGGTCAGCAACGTTCTGAGCATGAAGAGAAGCGAAGCGTTGACCGGTCCCGTGTCACGGGGCGACGTTGGGACCATTGAGGCCCATCTGGATGCCTTGAGGGAGAGATCCGGCACCGATCTGTCTCAGATTGAAACAATCTACCGAGTCCTCGGACTTTACGCGGTTCGCCTGGCCGAGGAACAAGGGCTGTCTGAAACCAGGGTCCGGGCGTTGACCACGCTATTGGAATCGGAACGCCAACCCGAACGGTAAGAAAATGAGGACGAAAAAGGTAAGAACCACTGACTTGCGGGAGATGAAGGCGGCGGGGCAGAAGATCACGGTTCTGACCGCTTACGACGCAATAATGGCGCGTCTGTTGGACTCCGCCGGTATCGATGTCCTGCTGGTGGGTGATTCCCTGGGCATGGTAGTCCTCGGTTACGAGACCACGCTTCCCGTAACCATGGAAGAGATGCTGCATCACACACGGGCCGTGGCACGTGGCGCCTCAACAGCTTTGGTCGTGGCGGATATGCCCTTCCTGTCTTACCAGGTTTCGGTAAGTGAGGCGGTCAGAAACGCCGGCCGCTTCATGAAGGAAGCAGGGGCCGAGGCGGTCAAGGTCGAGGGTGGCAAGGGAGTGCTCGAAGTGGTGGCCCGTCTCGTGGAGGTTGGTATCCCCGTCATGGGCCATCTTGGCCTGACTCCGCAGTCCGTCCACCAGCTGGGCGGCTTCCGCAAGCAAGCCCGAGATAAAGAGGCGGCCCGGTTGCTACTGGAGGATGCGCGTGCGCTCCAACAGGCGGGGGCTTTCTCGATCGTACTGGAATCGATCCCCGATGAGGTTGCCGGCGAGGTTTCGGCCGCACTCAGCATACCTACGATCGGGATCGGGGCGGGTCCCTTCTGCGATGGTCAGGTTCTCGTCGGTCCAGATGTGTTTGGCCTCAACGACGGGTACGTGCCATCCTTCGTCAAGCAATACTCTAATCTGCGAGAAGTGATCGTGGCCGCCGCCAGGGAGTACGCCCGGGAGGTACGCGAAGGGGAATTCCCGCAGCCCAAGCGGGAATCGGAACCGGTTTCGACCACGCCTGCCCGGGAAAAATAGTCAAAACTGAGACTGTCAGCTCGCACGAGAGAAATCATGCAGGTCATCAAGACTATTCGCGAAATCAGGGAAGCAGTTTACACGGCGCGCCAGGCCGGAAAAGCAGTTGCCCTGGTCCCTACCATGGGGGCTCTTCACGAAGGGCACGGACACTTGATTGAGCGGGCTCGCCGGGCATCCGAGACCGTGGTTGTCTCAATATTTGTCAATCCCCTTCAGTTCGGCCCGGGTGAGGACTACGGGCGCTATCCTCGTACTC
>RPQK01000807.1 GCA_003819755.1 Acidobacteriota bacterium
CACCGGTCATTTGGGAGAACAAGGTGTATGTCGCCAACGGACAAGATCCTGAGAGTGGCATCGCCCCTGCCAGTCTTCACGCCATCGACGCGACCAAGAAGGGCGACATCAGCCAATCCGGCCTGCTCTGGCGTTACGGGGACATCAAGCGCTCGATCTCCGGTGTCGCCATTCATAATGGCCTCCTGTTTGCAGCCGACTTGAACGGGTTCCTGCAGTGCCTGGACGTTGACAGCGGAAAAGCGTATTGGACTCACGACAGCATGGCAGGCATTTGGGCTTCCCCCATGGTGATCGACGGTAAGGTATACCTCGGCAACGCGGATGGGGAGGTCATTGTCCTTGATGCGGCCAAACAGAAGAAGCTCGTGTTTCAGGCCAATATGGGCAGTACGGTGTATTCCACGTTCGTCCCTGCCAACGGCATGCTCTTCATAACGAATCGCGATACTCTGTTCGCCCTGGCGACGAAGTGACTTTCATGATTTCCACCTGGCTTGTTTGGATACTCGTCCTCGCGGCTCCGGCCTTGAACGGGGCCGACGAATGGCCACAATTCCGAGGCAATCAGCAGCTGACCGGAGTAACGACTGCAGCCTTGCCCGCCAAAATGAGACTCGTATGGACTTACGTTGCCGGCGCCCGCATTGAATCCTCTGCAGCGATCAGTAGCGGTACGGTCTATGTCGGAGCCGGTTCCGGGGATCTGCTGGCTATCGACCTCCAGACGGGCAAGCTTAAATGGAAGTACCAGGCGACCGATTCCATCGGCGAATCTTCGCCTGCCGTCTCCGGCGGAATTGTCTACCTGGGCGATTACGGTGGCGTGTTGCACGCGGTGGATGCCGCCAATGGAAAAGGCCTGTGGACCTTCAAGACGGAAGGCGAGATAAAGTCATCGCCGGCCGTCTCGGGAGACCGGATCTTGATTGGCTCCTACGATGGCAGCCTGTATTGCCTCTCACGACGCGATGGAAAACTTCTGTGGTCGGTCGCTACCGGCAACTACGTCCATTCAACTCCGGCGATAGCTGATGGTCTGGCGTACTTTTCCGGGTGTGACGAGACGGTACACGGCATCCGGCTCGCGGACGGACAGGAGATCGTCAATTTCCCTTCCGGCGGCTATACCGGCGCGTCCATGGCGCTCGTGGACAAGCGGGGGTACTACGGAACGTTCGACAACCAGGTTGTGGCTGTGGATCTCGTGAAGCAATCCATCCTATGGCGTTACAGCCCATCGGGGTTGCCGTTCTATTCGTCCCCCGCGTTCGGGGGAGACCGCATTGTCGTAGGAGGGCGGGACAAACTGGTTCATGCCATCAATGTTAGAAGCGGTAAGGCAATCTGGACGTTCCGCACCCGGGCGCGGGTGGATTCGTCGCCCGCCATTGCTGGCGGACGCGTCTATGTGGGTTCGAACGATGGACGTTTCTACGTGTTTGACCTGGCCGACGGGAAAAAACTTTGGGAGTATGTGGCTGGCGCTCCTCTGACCGCATCCCCGGCTATTGCCGCCGATCGCGTTGTGATTGGAGATCTGGCCGGCAATCTGTTCTGCTTCGGACAATGACTGGCGCGGGGTTTCGATACAGCGCAGAAAGCGCGCCACTCAACCGCCGCGGATGGTTACATAGACTCTGGAAGTCGGGTGATACGGAGCAAAACTTAGCTCATGAAACGCGAGATTCTACTTCTGATACTCTTCGGCGCCGCCGTGACGCCGATGGCCGCTCAAGACTGGCCGATGTGGGGTGGCATGCCGCAGCGCAACATGACTTCAGCCATGAAGAACCTCCCGGACAGCTGGGATGTGAATAGCGGGAAGAACATCAAGTGGAAGGCGCGGATCGGTTCGACTTCGAATGGGAATCCAGTAGTGGCCGATGGGAAGATCTTCCTGGGCACCAATAATGCCAATCCCAAAAACCCTGAAATCCAGGGCGACAAGGGCGTCCTCATGTGCTTTCGGGAGTCCGACGGAAAGTTCCTCTGGCAGGCCGTGTCGGACAAGCTGGAATCCGGATCTGAAAATGACTGGGCCGAGCAGGGCGTCTGCTCATCCCCGGCCGTGGAGGGAAAGCGGCTCTACTACGTCAGCAACCGCGGCGAGCTGATTTGCCTGGACACAGAAGGATTCACCGACGGCAAGAATGACGGCCCTTTCCAGGATGAGGTCCATAAAGGACCAACCGATGCCGACATCATCTGGAAGCTCGACATGATGAAGGAGTTGGGCGTGCGCCAGCTTTTCATGGCCAGCTCATCACCGGTCATCTGGGAGGATCTGGTCTTCCTCGGGACCTCCAACGGCCGCGACAGCACTGACGAGAAGGTCCCTGCGCCGAAAGCTCCGAGCTTTGTTGCCGTCAACAAAGAAACCGGCGAGGTCGTCTGGCAGGACAGTTCTCCGGGAGAGGGGATCCTGCACGGTCAATGGTCCTCCCCGGCTCACGGCCTGGTAGATGGTGTCCAGCAGGTGTTTTTCGCGGGAGGAGACGGCTGGCTTTACGGCTTTGACGCCCGCACCGGCGAGAGACTCTGGAAATTCGATTTGAATCCCAAAGAGGCCGTGTGGCCCAGGACTCGCAACTACGGCGTTTCCACGCCCGTATGGAGCGGCGGCAGAGTGTTCATGAGTGTAGGGCAGGATCCCGATAATGGCGACGGCGTCGGACACACTTATTGTATCGATCCTGCACAGCGGGGCGACATAACCGAATCAGGCAGAGTATGGCAGTGCGACACGATAAGGCGGTCCATTTCGACAGCGGCGGTTGCCGACGGATTGGTTTACATCTCCGATTTCAGAGGCAACCTGCGCTGCCTGGATTCCGGAACCGGGAAACCGTATTGGACCTATGACATGATGGCGCCGGTTTGGGGTTCTCCGCTGGTGGCCGACGGCAAGGTTTACCTGGGGGATCAGGATGGAGATGTTGCCGTTTTCAAGGCCGGCACCCAGATGACGAAGATCTCGGAGATCGATATGGGTAACTCGGTCCTCAGCACGCCGGTGCCTGCCAATGGGGTGTTGTACATCATGACCAGCTCGGAGCTCTATGCCATTGCCGGGAGCCCCGGAGGCACTGAAGCCGGAGGCTCAGAGAGGTAAGAGCCAACTGCAAAATTCTGCTTCGGCTCTCGACCCCAACGGGGCATAAGCGCTCAAATAAGAATCGAGAGTGGGGGCGCCCCCTGGGAGCGCAAGCGTCTCGCCTGCACTGGGGCAAGGGGCGTCCCCACTCTCCCTTCTTGTTTGAGCGCTTATGCCCCGTTGGGGCCGAGAGCCGAAGCAGCATCTTGCAGTTGGCTCTTACCTCTCTGAGCCTGCGGCTTCAGTGCGTCCGGGGCTCCCGGCAATGGCA
>RPQK01000808.1 GCA_003819755.1 Acidobacteriota bacterium
AAGAGAGCATTCAGGTCCGCGAGCTTCCCGCGCTTCCGCTCGTAACCCATCCAGCACCGCTCCCGGGGATTCCATCGGCGCGGGCGATGAAAGAGAAAGAAAGTGTCGCATTTCCCATTCCGGTACTTTTCATTCAGCTCCCCGATTCTCTTTTCGGCAAGCCGCAGCAGCGGCTCATCCTCCGGGATCGTTTCCTCGTGGGCGTCCCGGAAATCGGTCAGCAGGCCGAAGTGCAGGTTTTCATCCCGATTGGCGAGAAAGCGGACTTCAAGCGCCTCGACAAGGTCCTCGACATTCTGAGAGCTCGTGAGCATCGTCGGGATCACGACCAGGGTGCGGGATTCCGGCGGAATCGCACGGGAGAAGTCTATGCGCGGCAGCGGATGCGGTGTCACCAGCAGGGTCACCAGCCAGTTGACCAACGCAACCGCCAGATGACTTGCGCACAGAAGCGTCAGGATTCCAAACAGGATGAGCGCCCAACCGTGCAACCCGCCGGCATGCGCCACGGCCGATAATCCCCCGGAGAGTAGCGCTGTGACCAGAGTGATGGCGCCGAGAAAGAGGATCAGAGGAAACCGGCTGCCCATTCGCCGGGCAGTATCCGTCGCAGACAGGCGCGCCCTCACGGCTCGTTCGAGCTGCGGCACTCCCTTGTCGATCAGGTAGAATCCGACATGGGCCTCTCGGTGGAAACTCCCCTTGTCGGCTGCGCTTTCGCGGGCTAGCTGGATGGCCTTTCGCGCCACCGAATCTTCGGAAAGAGGGCTGCTCTTCGCTATTTTCTCCACCGCGTGACGGTAGTGGTCGCGGGTGGCGAAGTCCATCCTGCCGTAGACCCCACCGGCGTCCTCACCAAGAGCGTGATTAACAACGCTGAGCGTTTCGACGAACTCTCGCCAGTCCATCGCTCCCAGAAATCGCAGGCTGCCGATACTGTTGCTGATGGAGACCTGGTCGGCGGCCTGTTGCTGGTGTTCCGACTGAACCAGCCGATCGATCGTCAGGCCCGACTCGGAGAGTCGTTGCTCGATCCACGTAAGCGGCAATGCCAGAGCGGGGCTTTGACCCTGCAAACGGCGCGTAAACTCCGCAACGAACGAGCTCACCATCGGCGGATTGGACCGCGCCATGTCCGCCGCCACGAGAATCAGGCTCTTCGGGTCTTTCTCGGCGACCTCCGTCATCTGGCTGGCCCAATGGTCGGCTTGGTTTCGGGCGATTCTGCCGGCGCCGAGCCGGACGCTCACGCGGCGGAGATTCTCGATCAGTGCCAGCCGGAGCATGATCGGGATGGCCCACAATTCGCCCAGGTTCAGGGGGCTGACCGACTGGTAGGCGGCGACGAAGCCGGTAAGACATTCCGAATCTACCCGTCCATCCCCGTGCGAGATCGTCTCCAGCGCGATGTCGTAAACGCGTGGAAGTCCGACGGATGGACCGTTCAGCAAGCGCGGCAGTTCCCGGCTGTAGCCCTTGGGCAGATGCCTCTTGGCCGTGCGAATCTGCTCCTCGATCAGATAAAAGTTGTCGAGCAGCCATTCTCCGGCCGGCGTCATCCGGCGGTTCGTTTCAACCGGCTCCAGCAGCAGATCGCGGACTTCGACGAGCACGTCTTCATTCTCTGCGAGGCGCGTCAGGAGTTGGTCCGGAGCGTGTCCGGAACCCACCCGATGGGAACCCGCCAGAGCCTTGCCGTGCTGCTCCATCTGGTCGTTGCTGAACAGTTCCGCTCGCAACGGCGGCTCGTCGCCGCCATACCAGTGTGCCGGACCTTTGCCGTGGAGGCTTGCCACGGCTTCCAGCAAGTTTCCGAAAATCGTCTTGCTCACCTTCAAGCTGGTTTCCTCTTCAGAAGCGAGCCCTCTGCCGCCCACGGGGTCACCCGCATAGGCGCTAACTTGACTGAAAGGGGCTACGTGGCGTTCGTCCCTTCGGGACTCCGCCCGGTTACCTCTTACAGTTAAGTCAGCTCCAAAATGGGGGTGACCCCGTCTGCTTATACATCTGCCGTCTCCACGGTACATCCCGCACGACTCCCGTCACCTGCCGGGGGTGGAGTCGAGGGACCGGTGCGCTTTGATTTTTCCGCAGCAGGGTATGCGCGGCAAGGGCGGCGGGGCTGCGAGGGGCAGCTATGTCGCACAACAGATGCAGGGTATTCGTAGGGCGTTCGGTACGCCGCCCTGGCACAGTTCCCGACATTGGATGACGTCACAAACCCGCTAATCGTGCAAGACCACGCTGAGCAGACCGCTGTGGACCGTCAACCCGTCGTTATCGCCGTATTGAATAAAGCCCAGCTTCCTGAATTTATTCATGAAATGGCTGACTCGCGACCGGGTTGTGCCGACCATTTGTGCCAGGCTGTCTTGACTGATTTGGGGAAGAACAGGTTCGGCTCTGCTTTCCTTGCCAAAATGAGCGAGCAGCAAGAGGATCCGCGCCAGACGTTTTTCGCTCGAGTTGAAAAGCTGGTCCACGAGATCCGCTTCGTATCGGACATTGCGTGAAAGCAAATGCGCGACGAACAGTTCCGAGATCTCATGCTTCTCGTGAAGCACGCGCAGCATCAGCGACTTTTCGATCCGGAAGAGATTGCAGTCTGTGATTGTTGTGGCCGTTGCCATTCGCAACGGCTGACCCGCGAGGCATCCCTCGCCCAGGAAATCGCCGGCGTTCAGTGTGGCGACAATCGCTTCCTTGCCCTGCGACGATATAACCGAGAGCTTTGACTTCCCTTGTCGGATATAGAATATGGAATCAGCGGGTTCTCCTTGCCGGAAGATGCAGCGATCAGCCCCGTATTCAGCAATGGTTTTTCCGCGAGAGAGTCCTGCGAGCAGGGCTTCCCAATCGACAGGTGCGCTCTTCTTTGTTGGCATGACACTTCCCTTCCCAGTTTTTATACCTTGGGGCCGCGCGCGTGTCAGTTCAGTACTGCTCAGATGTGTGGTCAAAATTGCTCACAGAGTCCAGCGAATCCAGCAAAACCTGCGTTGCCAGGCAGGCGTCGATCCTTTCCTCCACTTCGCGGGCGTACCGAGGCTTCAATCTCAGCGGCGGTTGAGTGGCGCGTTCTTTGCGCTGTATCGAAACCCCGCGCCTCTGGAGCGCCTATAGTGGGCACAATTGCGGGCGCTCCAGAGGCGCGGGGTTTCGATACAGCGCAAAAAACGCGCCACTCAACCGCCGCTGAGATTGGAGGCTTGGCCGAAAATGACCCCAAAACAGGCGTCCGCTGGGAGCGCAGGTGTCTCGCCTGCACTGGGGCAAGGGGCGTCCCGCCCCGTCCGCGCCGCCAGCACTACCGGTTTTGCTAGCGGCGCGAACGGGGCGGGACGCCCCTTGCCCCAGTGCAGGCGAGA
>RPQK01000809.1 GCA_003819755.1 Acidobacteriota bacterium
ATCGCCGGCCCGGTGGTCCCAAAGCGCCGGTCTTCGCCAATCCGGCCGAGTTGGACCAATGGTTCGCGGAAAGGGAGAAACGTGCAGCCGAAGGTTCCCCCGTTGCCCAAGCCCCTATCCCTGAAACTTGCGCAGCGAAGAATGAAAGCGGGGAGGCACGGACAGGGTTCGCGCCGCGTGGCCGAATGCACCGTTGGCTGGCTCCAATCCTGTCAGGCGCCGTTCTCCTGATCAGCGCAGTCGTTCTCTTGTATCCGAATGACGATGAGCCGGCAACCGCCGAAGTCCGAGGCAAACTTCTTCTCGTACTGAACAGACAAGGTGAGACGCTTTGGTCCCAGGAGTTCCCGGAAACGGACGAGTCCTTCTATGGCGAGAAGAATCCAGTATTTCTTCAGGAGTCGATCCTCGTCGCCGATGTTGACTCTGACGGGCACAAGGAGGTTCTGTTCAACTACCGGCCACGCACTTCCGCGCGGCCTGACAAGCCGCGACTGATCTGCTTCGATCGAGACGGGCGTGTTTTGTGGGAATTCGCTTACGGGCGGGCCAAGCGATGGGGAAGCCGGGAGTTCAGCCCCTTGTATTTCGGCCGGTCGATCCACCTGGTCCGCCTTCGGGATCGAGCCACGGTCATGACAATTGCCCATCACATGTTTTTTCCGGCTCAGGTCGCCTTTCTTAAACCGGCGGACGGTGCTCCCCTGTGGGAATACTGGCACCCGGGCCACCTTTCCGCCGCTCTCCTCGTTGATCTCGACGATGACGGGCAGGAGGAAGTCGTGCTATCCGGGATCAACAATCCGGGACCCGGGATCGGACACGCAGCCCTGCTGGCCCTCAAGCCTCCGTTGACTCAAATGCCGCCCATCTCGGGCAAATGGCAAGAGGCCGACGCCTGGGGAGGAAACGAGTACCGGTACATCCTTTTCCCGCGTTCGCGAGTCGGCGATTTGATTGGGGGCGGGGGCGCTGCGGTAGAGCTGTTCGAGCCCTCCCGCGGAAAGATCGGCGTGCACCTGGCCGGAGGGCTCGAGGAGCAGCGTCACATCTGCTGGTCAGGGATATACGAGGTGGATTTCGAGTTCAACGTCCTGGACTTTCGCCCTCACGACTGTTTTCGGGCCACGGTCGATTGGTTCATCCAGGAAGGAAAGCTCAGGCCCGAGGCGAAAGAAGGAGAGTTCGCCTCGCTTCGCCGGGTGCTGCATTTCAAGGCCGCACCCGATGCAAACAGCCCTGAGGTAGCCCATCTGTGGAACGCTGCGCCGAGCTCGAAATCCGACTAGCGCCAACATGCGAAATAAAGCGAAATCCCCAGTTTTCGCGCGTGTTTTCCGGGTGTGCCTTTTCGAGATCGTGCTCTAATTCCCCGGACGCCACGCCACGCAGTGTGACCGACAGGCGCGAAGCGCAGCTGGAAGCGCGTTCGGTCTCCCCTGGGGAGTGCAGGCGGTCTCCCTGGGAGTGCAGGCGTCTCGCCTGCGCTGGGGCAAGGGGCGTCCCCGCCCCGTTCGAAAAGTTTGCACTGTCGTTAGTGTCGACGGTTGAGCAGGCGATACGCACGACCGGCCCCCATGTCGGGGCCTCGAGTCAGCGACAAGTTAAGCGGCGGTTGAGTGGCGCGTTTTTGCGCTGTATCGAAACCCCCGCGCGTCGTTAGAAAACGAGCGTCAGCGAGTTGATAACTGAAAGCCAAGGCACGGTCTACAAAGCCAGAAAGCAGGATTGACTAACGGTACGTTATAACGTACCATCGGTCTAGAGGTGCCTCATGACCGCAGTAAAAGCCAGCGACGCCCGCTCTCGTCTTTATCGAATGGTCGACGAGGTGGCATCCTCCCATGAGCCGGTGCTCATTACAGGCAAGCGGAATAACGCCGTGTTGGTTTCGGAAGACGATTGGCGCTCCATCCAGGAAACCCTCTACCTGCTCTCCGTTCCCGGCATGCGTGAATCGATTGTGGAGGGTTTGCGAAGCCCGACCGAGGAGTGCGTCAAGGATCTTGATTGGTAAGTGGCGGCTCGTTTACACCCGGCAAGCCGCAAAGGACGCCGGGAAATTGTCTGCCGCCGGATTGAAGGAGAAGGCTCTCGAGCCGCTGAGTATTCTGGAAACGGACCCATTCCAGAATCCTCTTGTTTATAGAAAACTGGTTGGTGATCTCGCCGGGGCTTACTCGCGCAGAATCAATATCCAGCACCGCCTGGTGTATCAGGTGCTGGAAAAGGAGCGGGTCGTGAAGGTGATTCGCCTTTGGTCTCACTATGAGTGACGCCGCTCTGTCCGAATCCTGTCAATCCTGTTAATCCTGTCAAGTAGTCATTCGGACACACCACAATGCGAGTGACCAGCGAACTTGCGGACTTCCCCCCTTTGAGTAGCCCGTGGCGACCCGGCTTTCCGGACCCCGGGACCTCGGGCGATCTGCTTGATTCCACAGATATGAATTCATATAATATAAATATGAAATCTGTGGTTTCGGAACGTGGCCAGATTACGATACCCAAACAGATCAGGGATCGACTGGGACTGAAACAGGGTCTTGAAATCGAGTTCGAGGCTCGGGATGGTCTTCTGATCGGTCGAAAAGTCGCCCGGGAGGATTCGGTTGCCGCTGTCACCGGCATCATCGAAAGGCGGGATGTCGACAGCGAACTGTCGAAGACTCGGGGTCCTGGCTGGCGGGAGGAACTGGATGCGGACAGCCGTTGATTCTTCCGTCCTGCTGGACGTGTTCACCGGGGCCGGCCCGTTTCTCCAAAACTCGCAAAATGCTCTTCGGAGAGCGCTCGCCGAGGGAAGTCTGATTGCGGGCGAGGTTGTGTGGGCGGAAGTACGTTCGAATTTTCCGTCCGACAGGGCGTTTGAAGACGCCATGAATCAACTGGGTGTGCAGTACTGCCCGACCCCGGACTCCGCGGCCTTGGAGGCGGGAAGAGCATGGTCTGAATATCGTCAGGCGGGCGGTAAGCGACAGCAATTGATCCCGGATTTCCTGGTCGCCTCACATGCTGTAATGCTTGCCGATCGCCTGTTGACGCGGGACCGGGGGTTTTCGAAACGTTATTTCCAGAAACTCGACGTCTGGGATCCCTCCGAGGTGGGAGCAACAAAAAATCTGCCCGCCGAACGTCCCATTTAAGGCCTTTGGATATCTATCCCGTTGGTAGCAGTTTTGCCATCCGTTTGCATTAAAAGACACAACTACAATAATGCGACTAATCCCTCTCCTTCTGCTCACCCTCTTATCTCCGCACCTCCTGGCCGCCGACAAGGTCCTGCGCGTCAGCCAGGTCTTCGGAGAGCTCCAACAGGCAAAGCCGAAGGGGAAGGAATCAAAACAGACGTTTTTGCTCCTGGA
>RPQK01000810.1 GCA_003819755.1 Acidobacteriota bacterium
ATCTGGTCCTGCACCCAGCCGCTGAACACCCGATAGCTCGCCTCCGGGCTGATCGTCAACGTCTCGAAATAGGGAGTCAGGTCGGCGGCTGTAAAACGGGAACCGAGGCCCCAACTGAAACCGTGTCGAGGCGTTGGGGTCCATTGATGCTGGAACTCGACGTCGAAGGAATTCCAGAGGAGTTGGCCGACCGGTTCCTCATATGAGGTCCGGTCAAAATAGAACTGCAGGTTCGTCGACGATTTGTCGGAAAAGCGGCGCGTCCACCGGACGAGCCCGTTTCCCGACATGAAGTCGTTCCTCGTTGTGAGGATACGAGAGAACGGTGGTTGGAAGGAGGGAGTAATCGTGTTTCCGCCGTAGTCCCCGCCCGTGAAGTCTCCCTGCGCCATCACGTTATCCTTCTTAGACGCGTCCCAATCCAACCGGAAGCCGGCTCGGGTGTTCCACCAGTGGTCGTCAGGGGTCGCGCCGGGCACAAAGGCGTCGAAGTCTCCCCGGTTGCTCAGTTTTGCATAGACCCGGTAAGTGGCGTTGTCACCCAACTGAGCGCCGTGACGGGCGGAGCCGTAGCCGTGCTCCAGCGTTCCTGCCCCGACCTCGGCATAGCCTCCCTGGGTGTCTTTCGAATGCCTCGTGATGATGTTGATCACGCCGTTAACGGCATTGCTTCCCCACAGCGTGGCTCCTGGGCCTCTGATGACCTCGATTCGCTCGATGTCTTCGAGCAACAAATCCTGCAGGCCCCAATAGACGCCCGAGAAGATGGGGGTGTAGACGCTCCGGCCATCGATCAGCACAAGAAGTTTGTTGGCGAAGCGATGATTGAAGCCGCGAATCGAGATCGCCCACTTGTTGGCATCGATCTGGGCAACCTGCACCCCAGGAACAAGGCGCAAAGCATCCGGGATGTTGCGTGCGCCACTGCGTCTGATCTCCTCGTTGGTCACCACGAAAACCGCCGCCGGCGTACGGAAGGATTTTTCCTCCTTTTTCGAGACCGAGGTGACCTTCATGTCCAGTAATTCCGGCAGTGTCATCCGTTCCAGCTTCTCCTGGCGACCGCGCTGAGCATGGGCCGGGACTGCGACCGCGAGAATCAGCGCGGCCACGATCGGACCCGCCAGGATCGGTTTGCTCTTGCGGGTCGCCTGGCAAATCCGCGCCAGCGCGGACATTAGACGAACCTTCAACATACAACCCTCCTCGCTCTTACGAATTTCTCCTTCAAACCGCGCCGTGTTGTTCGTTACGCACTCTGGATTTCGAGCATTGATCGCTTTACCGCCTCCTTTTTCAGCTGGAAGGTGTCGACTATCTCGAGCATGACCGAGGCCTGAGTGCAAAGTTGAGCCGAATTGGCCGCCACCCGCTCAGAATTCTCGGCGTTTCGTCGCGTTACATCATTCATGCGCTGGAGCGCGGCGCCGATCGAATCAACGTTTCTGCTTTGTTGCTCGGATACCGTGGCCACTTGCCTGATCACCGAGCTCACTTCGTGAACTTCCTGGTCGATCGCACTGAGGTCCGTGAGCATCACGCGATGGATCGCAACCCCGGCCTCGGCGCTTCGAGCCGCCTCCGCCACCAGCGAAGCTGTCGTTTTCGCCGCGTCAGCGCTGCGCATGGCTAGACTCCGGACTTCCTCGGCAACAACGGAGAACCCTCTCCCGGCGTCACCTGCCTGAGCCGCTTCGATGGCCGCGTTAAGTGCCAGCAGCTTGGTCTGGAAAGCGATCTCGTCGATGCTCTTGACGATTCGTGCCGTCTCGCTGGAAGAGGCTTTGATCCGTTCCATAGCTTCCGACAGGCGGTCAACGCTCTGAACACCCTTCTCGGCCGTTTTGAGGACGGCATTGGAGCGGTTGTGACCATCCTGGGCATATGTCGCATTCAGCTTGATGGTCGCGATCATCTCATCCAACTTGCAGCCGACTTCCCGCAGCGCCTCTGCCTGTTCACCCCCCCCTTGCGCGAGAGCCTGGCTGCTGTCGTTAATGGATTCTGCCGCCCGAACGACCTCTTCGGAGCTCGTCGCTACCTGGAACAAGCCATCGTGCAGGTGGTCAAGAGCGCTGTCCAGGGCGGCCTTGATTGTGGCGTGGTCCCCGCGGTACTGGCCTTCCATCCGCTCCCGCAAGTCCCTGGCTGACACCAGCTGAAGCACCCGGGCCGCTTCGTTGATCGGCACCACCACGGCATCCAAGACGTCGTTAATGCCTTGGACGATATCGCGGTAGACTCCGGAAAATCGCTGCACGTCTCCTCGGGCCCGAAGGTGACCTTCGCGTGCCTGGTTGATCAACTGTTGGACTTCCCCCATGAGTTCCCGCAGCGCGAGAAAATTCTTGGACAAGACGTCGCGATCGGAACGGACTGCAACTTCGGCAGACAGGTCCCCTCGGTTGATGGCTTCACTGGCAGCCGCCACGCCCTTGAAGTATTCGATGAGTTTCTGAAAAGAGTCGGCGAGAGCGCCAATCTCGTCCTCTCGATGTATGTTCAAAGACGCGGTCGTATCGCCTTCCGCGATTCTTTGTGCCGTTTGTTCCAGGCTCTTTAGCGGCCCAACGATCCGGGAGGAGAAGGCGCCGAAGGCCAGTGAACCGGTAAGTAAGATAGCGGCGCCAAGCAAGGCACTTGCCCAAATGGAACTGCTTGTCTCGGCGTGCAGGTTCTCCAGGCTGATTCCAACCACCGACGTTCCGATTGCCCCCCCGGACGAGAGGATGGGCGCCGCGACGATCAGGTTGGAGTCGTCTTCAAAAAAGCGGGTGGATTTTGGGTCGACCAGAGTCGGCAGTTTAGGAAGATATGGTTGCCCGGCTTTTCCAGAGTAGTCGCAGAAGATCTTCCCGGCCCGGTCGAGAACGAAGGCAAAGCGGACGTCGTTGACTGCCGTCAGGGCGTTCAAAGCCTGCTGAACGGCCAGCTTATCCCCGAAATTAACGCCGGCTTCCGAACTGTGGGCCATGAGACCGGCGAGCAACACAGCTCTTTGGTTCAGATGGGAGTGCAGGGTTGAATACTGTTTCAGTGGAAAGTAAATGGATATGAACAGAGCCACCAGAAAGAGAAGGATTGCGACTCCAAGCGATAATTTGTACCTGATCAGAAGTCGCCGCACTCTCATTGTTTCTTCCTCACTGAATCAGCTGCGCCAGCTGAAGCAGGTTAGAGGCGACCTCGTGCCCTTCGGCTCTCAATTGAGACATATTGACGAGGATCTTCGGCTTCGAATCCTGCAGGGCCAAGCCGATGGACACGTCGCCCCGCTCAACCAGCTGGGGCAGGCCGGTGATGGAGAGCAATCGGTTCTTCTGAAAGATCTGGCGAAACGAACCCCTCGGCGTCGCG
>RPQK01000811.1 GCA_003819755.1 Acidobacteriota bacterium
CCTCTCTTTCTCCGCTTTTTCCAACTTTCCGGCTCCCGTCTTCCCCTGTTCGCCTCCTTCACACCTCCGGAAACTGTCTGATGCCATCCACCTCAAAAACAAAATCCCTATTTTGGGCTGCTTCGGAGGTTGGGCTTAAGCAAGGAGGAACTGGAAGCGGTCTTTTCTACCCGGCAAACCAGCTTCCGACTCGAGCAGATAACAGCGAAATACCCGGAGAGAAAGATTCGAATTCTGGACATGATCGGCCGGCGCGGGCGGGCGGCTATCATGGCGATTGTCGGATTCGTGATTCTCTACTTCGCGATTCGAAAGTCGCCCGGACCTGAATCGCTTGCCCTCGGCATCCAAAATAACTTCTTCGAGTCGATAATGTTCGGCTGGTGGATGATAGGGACCTACTACTCTAACGGCATCCTCGGCAAAGTCACCTACGGGGCGCAGGCACGCATCATTGATGGCCGGCTGGCCCGCGCCAACTGTCTTCTGATCGGGACGCTTTGGGGTATGTTCAAGTTCGTGATGATCCCGATAGGAATGCAGCTCGGTGCGGTGTTCTCGGCCCAGTACTACGCAGTGCTGTTTCTCTTCATATGGCTCTCCTACCTGGCGGGCGACACTCTGAGTGAAGTTGTGGGATCACTGTGGGGCAGGCAGAAGCTCCGGGTATGGGGCGTCGGGGAGGTCAACCGCAAGTCGGTCGAAGGCACGGTCGCGTGTTTCCTCGGCGCGTTCCTCGTCTGTCTCTGGGGAGTATATTCCCACGACCTTTCTCCCGCGTGGCTGGTGCTCGGCCTGGTAATCGCATTTTCAAATACCGTGGTCGGGTTGTGGTCACCTCGCGGCACGGACGATCTCCTGCTCGCTACCAGCAACGCTCTCCTGTGTTTGGGCTTCGGGGTTTGGTTCCTATAACCTTCCCTCTGTTTTTTCCTGGAAACCATGTAGAATCTCTTTGATTTTCGCTAGCCTTTTGAACCCGTTCTTTTTCGAAGCGTGAGGGAACATGTCAATTAAAAAGGTTTTCGGAATTCTCTTCCTCGGTTTCTTCCTCAGCTGTAACTGCCTGGTTTTTGCGCAGCTCGATTGTGGAATCCCGAACGGCCCGGCACCCATTCCGTTTACGGATGCCAATTACGGAGCTTTCTGCAGTGCAATTGCCCAGGCGTATTTCACCGGGCTGACGAACGGCACGTCGCCGACCACCTATGGGCCGACCGCGTTGGTCGATCGGGGAATGATGGCCGCGTTTATCACCCGCACCATGAATCAGTCGTTAAAGCGCGGGAGCCACCGCGCCGCGATGGGTCAATGGTGGACGATGCGAGACCTCGACGGCCTCGCTCTCTACGGCAGTACCGGAACGTGGGGCATGCCACTCACCGTGGCGACCGACGGGCGCAACGTCTGGGCCGGTTGCACCGGCGGAATAGGCCGATTGGACGTAGGGACGGGGACCGTACTCAACTACTACACGGTATCGGGCGACGTTTCTGGGATCGTCCCCGTCCCACAGGGGACAATCTTCGTGGCTGGAACAGCCGTTTACCGTCTCACTCCCAACGGAACCGCACCTCAACAGGCCGCTTCCTTGTCGGGCACGGGAAAGGGAATAGCGTTCGATGGATCGCGATATTGGGTCACGACTAGCCCTGTCAGTGGCTCGGGGGCCGGGTCGCTTTACGTTTTTACTCAGACCAGTCCTTTATTGTCGTGGTCGGGCACTTTGGTGGCCATCCTCCAAAATCCGACCTCGGTGCTGTTTGACGGTACCTACATCTGGGTCGCCGACCCCGGAGCGCACCGGGTCCACCAGTTTGATACAGCCGGCAATCCGCTGTGGTCGGCCATGTGTACCGGAAACCCGGGAGACATGGTGTTCGATGGCACGAATCTATGGGTACCCGATAGCGCCAATACGGTTCTTGTCATAAGACCGGGCGCCAGCGGGAGCACCGTGATAGCGAGTCTGAGCGGCAACGGCCTCAACCGGCCCCGGTCAGCGGCATTCGACGGGGAACGGATACTTGTGACTAATATGTCTTCGCCACCTTGCGTTTCACTCTTCCGGGCAGCGGACTTGTCGAGCCTGGGAACGGCTACGGGCACATCATTCGAACCGTTTTACGCTTGTTCCGACGGGGTGAACTTCTGGCTCTTGGGTGAGACCAGTTGGTCCGGCGGAATCATGACGATCTACTTCGCATCCGTCGGTCGGTTCTAGTTCAGGGACCGCGTTTAAGTGGCGGCTGCACCCCTTGAAGGTGGAGGCTGTTACTGGGGGCGCAGGACAGTAGAATCGGGATATGCGGATTACCTTAAAACTGGCTGCTCTAACGGGGTCACGTCTTGTTCTGATCTTCTGCTTGGCATTTACCCCGGCTGGTCCATGCTTATCGGCCGCTGATTTGCCGGAGACTTGTTATCTTTTTTCCTACTTCATCGGCAATGGCGAAGACGGCCTGCATCTGCTTTGGAGCCGCGACTCGCTCGCCTGGGAGACTCTGGGCGGCGGGAAGAGCTACCTGAAGCCGGAAGTCGGCGAATCGAGGCTGATGCGTGACCCGTGCGTCATTCAGGGCCCGGACGGCACTTTCCGCATGGTGTGGACGACGTCATGGAACGGGAAGACGATCGGTTACGCCTCTTCCCGGGATCTGATCAACTGGAGCGAGCAAAAGGCTATTCCGGTGATGGCTCATGAACCAGGTACCCAGTTGGGCTCCTGAGGTCATCTTCGATGAGAAAGCCGGTCACTTCCTCATCTTCTGGTCAACCACGATTACAGGTCGCTTCCCGGAAACCGCCCTATCCGGCAGTCGTTCAGACCGCAACCACCGGATCTATTCGACCACAACCCGGGATTTCGCCTCGTTCACGCCGGTTCGGCTCCATTACGACGCGGGGTTCAACGTCGTCGACGCCACTCTTCTCAGAGACGGCGATGCCTGGCTGATGTTTCTGAAGAACGAGACCGAGAAGCCGGAACCGGAGAAGAACATCCGGCTGGTTCGCGCTGCCAGCCCTTCGGGCCCCTTCTCTCCGGTATCGCCACCCAGCACCGGGGCCTACTGGGCCGAGGGACCGACCGCAATCAAGGTCGGCGACTACTGGCAGGTGTACTTCGACAAGTACCGGGAACGCCGCTACGGGATGGTCCGCTCCCGCGACCTCGTAAACTGGAAAGATTGTAGCGACAAGGTCTCTTTCCCAGACGGAGTTCGCCATGGAACGGTGTTGGCCGTATCGTCGAAAATCGTTGCGAAACTGATGGAAACAGAGCCGTAGCGTAGCACCAGTTTTACAGAGCCGAGCACGAATGCGGAGCGAAGCGGGCAGAGTAAGAGGAACAGCAAA
>RPQK01000812.1 GCA_003819755.1 Acidobacteriota bacterium
ACACGAACCAAAGCGTCTTTGGTTCGTGTTCGTTCGTGTTGGTTCGTGGATGAAACACTTCTCACCTTCTCACCTTGTCACCTTGTCAGCTTGTCACCTTGTCAGCTTGTCGCTGTTAGGCTAAAGTCAAACGTGGCTATGGATTGGCTGGTTGAACTAATCCGGGCTGGATCGGTGGCGCAGGCTCTTCTGGTTCTGAGCCTGGTGGCCGTGTCGGGCCTGGCACTTGGCAACTTGCGTGTTCGCGGGGTTGGCCTCGGAGTCGCTGGAGTCTTGTTCTCCGGGCTTGTTTTCGGCCATTTCGGCGTTGGGATCGACTCGGAGATTATTGAGTTCGCCCGCGAATTCGGGCTGATCCTGTTTGTTTACACCATTGGCATGCAGGTCGGTCCCGGATTTCTCGCCTCGTTGCGCCGCCAGGGGCTCACCCTGAACGCGATGGCGGCGGCAGTTGTCCTGCTAGGCGGGTTGCTTACTGCCGGACTCATCTACTCCGGAATTGAGGCCCCGGTTGCAGTCGGCCTGCTCTCCGGAGCCACTACCAACACCCCCAGTCTGGCGGCGGCCCAACAGACGCTGAAGACGATGGAAGGAATACCGGAGGCAGCGACCCGGCTCCCCGGAATCGGCTACGCCGTTGCTTACCCTTTTGGTGTGCTGGGGCTGATTCTCGTCATCGTCGTAACGCGTGTCGTGTTTCGGGTTGACCCGAAGAAAGAGGCGATCCTGCTGGAGGAGGCCAAAGAGGCGGAATCGAAGCGGCTTTCGACCATAAATCTCGAAGTGAGGAATCCCAACCTTGACGGTTTGCCTGTCCAGCAGATCCCGACGCTATCGACCTCGGGAGTCGTCATCTCCCGCATTTCCCGGGGAACAGGCGTCGAGGTTCCCAGGCCCGACACAACCGTGCGTCTGGGCGACATTCTGCACGCGGTCGGCCCTCCCGAGAAGCTCGACGAGCTGCGCCTCGTCGTTGGCAACGTGAGCAAGGTGGATATCAAGGCCCTGCCGAGCAAGCTCATTACAAAGAGGATTGTCGTCACAAAGAACAAGGCGGTCCGAAGGTTCATCCAGGAGCTTGATCTCCCAGAAATTTACGGAGTGACCGTTACTCGCGTCACCCGGGCCGGGCTGGAATTCACCGCGACCGGTTCCTTCAGGCTGCAGTTCGGTGACATCCTCATGGCTGTGGGCGAGCCGGACGCCATCCGCCGGGTCGCTGAAGAGCTGGGAGACTCCCCGGAACACCTCGATCACCCGCACATCCTGCCCATATTTCTGGGCATCGGTTTGGGCGTCATCTTAGGCAGCTTCCCACTTTACTTTCCGGGAATTCCGGCATCGGTGAAACTTGGACTGGCCGGTGGTCCTTTGCTCACGGCTATCATCTTAAGCCGTGTCGGTCGCATGGGTCCGCTTATCTGGTATATGCCCGTCAACGCGAATCTCATGCTCCGCGAAATCGGCATTACGCTGTTCCTGGCGTGCGTCGGCCTGCGGGCGGGGAATGGGTTCGTGCAGACGCTGACAGACGGTCACGGAATGTATTGGATGAGCATGGCAGCGATCGTAACGGTCCTCCCCGCCATGGTCGTTTCGTTGGTGGCCCGCGCCTTCTACAAACTGAATTTCCTGTCCCTTTCCGGCCTATTAGCGGGGAGCATGACTGACCCTCCGGCACTGGCCTTCGCCCGTTCCCTCGCTGATTCCGAAGCCCCCTCCGTTTCTTATGCGGCCGTTTATCCGCTGGTCATGCTGTTGCGAGTCTTTTCAGCGCAGATCCTCCTGCTGATATTTGCGTAGGGCGGGCGTCTCGGAGCTCACAGATCATCGCGGGCAGAAAAGCGAAGACAGAAGGGAGATCTTAGCTCTCGATCTCCCTTCTGTCCGGGGGAGGTTCTTTGTGTCTTCTGCCTACTTTTACGAGAACAGGAGGGTGAATGTTCCAAAGAAAGTGATCTTTGACATGAAAGACTTTTATGGCGAGAATTCGTCGAGGAGGTTAGTCAATGTCCCGAAGAATTGTTTCTCTTCTTGGCTTACTCGCGTGTATCAGTTTCATGCTCGGTGCTGACGACGTCACCGGGGATTGGGAAGGAAGTTTTCAGACCCAGGACGGAGCATTTGGATCGCTGACCGCCCTGGTAAGCCAGCAGCCGGACGGAAGCTACAAGGCAGTCATGTCAGCAGGTGACCAAGGCGTTCAGTTTGAGCTCCCCGGGAAGAAAGCGGCGGAGAAAGTTGTGTTCGACGGGTCGATCAACGTCTCGCCGGAAATCGGACCA
The DNA here is from genome assembly GCA_003819755.1 of Acidobacteriota bacterium. Lineage (GTDB taxonomy): Bacteria > Acidobacteriota > UBA6911 > RPQK01 > RPQK01 > RPQK01. The sequence continues at coordinate 2,286 of RPQK01000812.1, forward strand.
ATGGAAATCCACGGCGAAATTGCGGGAGGAAAATTCTCCGGAACGTTCAAAGGGAACACCTATTCAGGAACCTTTGAGTTGAAGCGGCCGGAGAAAAAGCCTGCTGATTAACGATTTACAATTGGCGATTGACGATTGAACAGCAGAGATCAATCGTCAATCGTCATTCGACAATCGTCAATGATTTCAGGTTTCCGCAGGAATTTCCCGGGCAACTCGGCCGACGCCGCGGCACCGCGAGCACCGACCGCTCCCGACAGGATTGCAGTAATTGCATTCGCTGCCCCTCCCAGTACTCCCGAATTCAACGTGGGCGACAGCGTACCCCCTATGCCCGCGACCCAAACAATGACGGCAACGGCCCGTTCCGTCACAATCCGGGCAACTCATCATTTTCGGCTCGTTGTCTTCCATGTGTCCCACACTCCTACCCTATGACTACACTACTATCCCCTCCAAATCAAACGGCCGGAGTTCCTCGCTTATAATAAGAAACTGATGGCAAAAAAGAAATGGCTAATCCTCCCTGCTTTTTTGCTGTTGATTCAGTTCTTCCGCCCCTCGAGGAGTAATAATCCTGATACGGCCGCAAACCTCTCGTTGGCCGGCTCGTCTGCCGACGTGCACCGCCTGCTGAAAGCCGCCTGCCTGAACTGCCACTCCAATCAGACCAACTGGCCCTGGTATTCCGCAGTCGCGCCCGTCTCCTGGTTCGTTGCCGATGACGTAAACCGCGCGCGGCGTGAAGTTAATTTCTCTGAGTGGGAACGCTACAAACCCGAGGAAAAGGCTCACCTGTTGAGAGAGGCACGAGAGCTGATCGAGAAGCGTGAGATGCCTCCGTGGAGCTATCGGCTCATGCATTCCGAGGCCCGGCTGTCCGAGGCAGATATCGCCGCGCTCGTGCATTGGACCGAGCGCGAGCGCCAGAAGCTGACGGCTGACCGCTGAGAAGGTGTGAAAAAACCAAGCGTGTCGACGGGCTTTTATCGTGGCCGGACTCTCCAGAGTCCGGCGCGTGGATGATGGCTGGTTGCACGATGTACGCGCCGGACTCTGGAGAGTCCGGC
>RPQK01000813.1 GCA_003819755.1 Acidobacteriota bacterium
ATGCCGGAGCGAGACCCATTCGTGCTGGAGGCACGCATCCGACGCGCTACCCGTCCGCTGACGGTCCGCAAAAAACGCTGCGCTTGCGGCTCTGTTCGATCCTGCTGGTTCTGAGATGTGTATAAAGTATAAAGCGGTTAAATGAATACTCCAGAAGCGCTCAAGCCCCGCGCGACTCTGCTGGTTGCCCTCCCACTACAATCGAATTAGCGCCCGTGCCTTTCCACCTGTCACATTTCGCGACGCAGTGCGACCGTCGGCGCTAGTCTCATGGCCCGCCAGGCCGGCACAAAGCAAGCAAGGAACGCCGCGCTGAGCAGCAGGGCGGCGACGACCAGAAACGTGAATGGGTCGTGAGGTTTAACCCCAAAAAGGAGGCCCTTAAGCAGTCGGGTGGCAGCCACCGCGCTGACTGCACCGAGCGCCATTCCAATTAACACCATGATCATCCCCTGTACAACCACCAGACGGAAAACCTGTCTAGGTCGAGCACCGAGCGCCATCCGGATGCCGATTTCCTGCGTGCGCTGGCGGACCCAGTAGGCAATGACGCCGTATATGCCTACAACTGCGAGGAGAATGGCGACGGCTGCAAACATCGCGAGCAGCGTGGTCGCCAAGCGCCGTTGGGCAAGAGAGCCGGCGACTCGCTCATCCATGGTGCGAACGTCGTAGATCGGCATATTCGGGTCCACCGCCCGCACCGCCCCGCGTGCCGCTGCGGCGAGCGTGGGCTGGGCGGTCTGGGCATGCAGAACGTAGAAGACCGAGGGCGGGATCTCCTGGAAAAGCGGAATATAAACCTGTTCCTGACCGATGACGTCCAACCCTTGGTTTCGGACGGATCCGACCACGCCGATAACTTCACGCAGCCTGCGGGGACTGAAACCGAGCCGCTTGCCGATCGGATTCTGACCGGGCCAGAATTGACGTGCTGCTCTCTCGTCCACGATGATGACCAGAGGGGAGTCGACATCGTCCGCAGCCGAGAAATCGCGTCCCTGAAGCAACGGAATGCCCATGGCCCGGAAGTACTCGGGAGAAATGTTGCGGTATTCACAGGAGAGAGGCGGGCGGCCGGGCGCCGCAACGTAACCTTCCACATGGACGGTAGCGGTGTCGCTGGTTCCGTCAATTGGAAGGGATTGGATGGCCCCGGCAGCGGTCACCCCCGGCAGGCTGTTCAGCCCCTCAAGCACCAGGCTGTGAAATGAGATTCGCTGAGGATTGTCAGGATACCGGGAGGCAGGCAACCAGACCCGAAACGTCAGGCGTTGCGCCGTCTCATATCCAGGATGAACCCGCCAAAGAGACTGGGAACTGCGCAGGAGCAGCCCGGCCGCGACGAGCAGCAACAGGGCCAGTGCCACTTCTGAAACCACGAGAGCCCGCCTTAAAGGCTGGCGCAGATTCGAGACGGACGAGCGCCCGGCACTGTTGATCGCTTGGACGACCTCAAACGAGCTCGCCCGGATGGCCGGCACCAAGCCAAACAGAAAGCTCGTGATAAACATCAGCCCACCGGCAAAAGCCAGCACCGCCCAGTCGAGCCTGGCAGCGGCGAGCAGGGGAGAAAGCTGGGCTGTCGTTTTCAGGATCCCGATACTCCACCAGCCTAAGAGCAGACCGGGCACGCCGCCCGCAATCGAGAGGCAAACGTTCTCCACCAGCAGTTGCCGGAGCATGCGCCCCTGTCGAGCGCACAGTGCCGCTCGGATCGAAAACTCCCTCTCCCGGGCGGCAGCCCTTGCGAGAAGCAGGTTGGCTATGTTGGCGCAGGCAATTAGCAGCAGCAACACCACCGAGCCAAACAGGATGAACACGACGGGTCGCAGGTTGCCCGCGTAGTGCTCGCGCAGCGGCACGACCTGAGCGTCCCAGTTCGCTCTCGACAGAAAGTCGCGACGCGAAGGAACCCGGTCGAGCACGCTGGCCGCTATCGACGACATCTCCGCCTGAACCTGGCCCAGCGTCGCCTGTCGTCGAGACCGTCCAATCACAAGGAGGTATTCGTTTCCGCGCTCGCCGTCACTCTGGGCGTCTGGCTCGAACGCCATCGGCGCCCAAATCTCCACATCGGGGAACAAGAGGCTGAAACTCGCACCCATTACCCCGGCAATTCGGAATTCACGGTCGTTCAGCCGAAGTGACTTGCCGATCGCATCTGATTTTCCGCCGAGACGGCGCAACCAGCAGCCGTGGCTCAACACCACAGCATCGTTGCGTTCCGGCCTGTCCTCTTCCTCCAGAAAGACACGGCCCTGAACCGGCGCCTGGCCCAGCACCGAAAAGAAGCTTGCCGTTACACGCGCGCCTTCAAGACGCTCCGGCTCTCCTTGTCCCGTCAAATTGAAGCTCGCGGGTCGAAACGCGGCAATTCGCTCGAGGAGTTTGCTCGAATGGAGACGATCAAAATAGTCCGGCGGCGAATTGTGAGCCGGTTTGCCGGCATAGGAGTTCCAGATCATCACCAGTCGTTCTGGTTCGGGAAACGGCAGCGGTTCGAGCAGAACGGCATGCAAAACGCTGAAAATCGCGGTGTTCGCACCGATGCCCAGTGCCAGTGTGAGGACTGCCACGGCGGTGAACCCGGGCGCCTGACCCAGCATTCGAATCGCGTATCGAACGTCCTGGCGCAACGTGTCCATAATTCCTGTGCTTTCTGGTTGTTTCTTCTCGAGCCTATCCGGCGGTACGGGATTCGCGACGCATTTCCACGCCTGCTTCCAGTACCAGCGGTGCGCCCCGGGCAAGCCGAACGGCTCCTCTACCAGGCGATGGAACTCCTCGTCGAGGTCGCCCAGGATGAATTCGCGGTTCTTGCGCGGAACAAGGACGGACAGCAGCCACCGTGCAACCCGAGGCGGCTGTGTTTCTCGCCGGACGTCCTGCCGTCCGCTCATGATTTCTCCAGCAGCTTCTCCAGGCCTGCCACCATGTGACGAAATCGTTGGTACGACTGAGCCAGGGCCTCTGCGCCAACGGCCTCAAGAGCGTAGAACTTCTTGCTGCGTCCGCCGCGCTCCGGGGTCGGCTCCCCAACCCACGACCGGAGGAGTCCCTTCTTTTCCAAGCGATCGAGCGTCGTGTAAACGGCAGCGATCGCCGGGTCACGGCCAGTGCGTTTCTCGATTTCCCGGTGAATAGCGGCGCCGTACGCGTTCGGGCTCAATCTCAAGACGGCAAACAGGACAAACTGCTCGAAGTCACCAAGGGTCACCTCGCGCGCAGGTGGTCGCTTTTCGATATCACCCACAATGTATGGAATATACCAGTTAAGACACTGGGCCGTCAACCTGCGGCCAGGATAGGGTCTGGCTAGTTCCTCACGCCGGAGGCG
>RPQK01000814.1 GCA_003819755.1 Acidobacteriota bacterium
CCGCCTCTCCCCTCTTTTCCGATGTAGCGTTTTGCTCGCTGTGCTAAACTCTCGCGGTTATGGCTAGGGATGTTTTACCCTCTGTGCCGGAAGTCGTGACAATCGAAGACTCTAGGGAGCCGAAGGGTCCGGTTTATGTACTGACTCCCGCTGACTTCATGCCCGATGACGAGAGTGAGGGAATCAGCCTCATCAGCTACGTGAATGTCCTTCTCAGACGACGTTGGCTCATCATCGGCTGCAGCTTCTTGGCCGCCGCCGCCGCTTACGGTTTTTCCAAATTGCAGCCCCGCCAGTACCAGGCCAGTGCGACTTTTCTCGTGGCGGACACGTCGGCGAACGTCATCGGGGAACAGTCCGACGCATTTTTCGCGGCGCTCAAGAACCCTGCCGAGTACTACAAGAAAGTTGCTCTTAGTTCCTCGATACTCGATCAATTACTTCAAGAGCAGTTCCAGGCGCCCGAACAGGGGAAGCCGGCGTCGCTTCTGCAGATACTTAACGTAGAGGGCCAGACGAGTCAGGAGCGCCTCTACAAGGCGAGGGAGAGTCTGGCCAAGTCCATCGACCTGCCCAACTCGCGCGATTTTCCCAACCTCATGACACTTCAGGTTACCGCCCGCTCACCCGATTTGGCCGCAGACATTGCCAATCGCCTGATTGCCCGGTTGAAGGCCTATGATGTCGACCTGAGAGGGCGCAATGCACGAGAGCGCCTGCAGTTCATCGAGGAGCAGATAGCAGGAGTTCAAAAGAAGCTGGGCACAGCAGAGGATGCTCTCCAGCGATTCACGGACCGGAACCGGGGGTCCATGGGCCAGCTGACCCTTGAGAAGTCCCGGTTGGAGCGGGAAGTCCTTCTGCAGCAGGAGATCTTTCTGACTTTGAAAAAGGAGTTCGAGGTAGCTCGCATAGCCGAGAAAAAAGAGACTTCGAGCATCTCGATTATCGACCAAGCCTCGCCTCCACGCTTTGCGTCCTCTCCAAAAACGCGCCTGAATGTGGCGCTGGCGGGAGTGGTGGGCCTTATGATGTCGGTATTCCTTGCCTTTCTGATCGAGTACTTCGGAAAGGTGAAGAACGATCGCGAATTTATGGCAACAATGCAAGATATCAAGGGAGACTTTGGAAAGCTGCTTTTGCGTCGCCGGCGTCCGCGCCCTGACGCTCGTGGCTCAGATAGGTCCGGCGCAAAGAGCGTTCTCGGTTTGATTCTCGTTTTCCTGCTGGTGACCAGCCCCGTCCTCTGCGCATTTCAGGATCCTGGTCAGACAGCCGAACCTCGGCAAACCCAGGATCAGGAGAGGAAAACCAAGCCCGCCACTGAAGTTATCGGCACTCAGCAGGACATCAAGGAGGAGGAGTTCGTCCAATCGATCAAGAAGCAGGAAAAGGAACTCCCTCAGTTCGGCTACGACACGTTCGACATTGACACTTCGACGATGGCCCCCGGTCCAATTGATCGTGACTCGTACCTGGTCGCTCCCGGCGACAAGCTGCTTCTCACCGTTTGGGGAGAAATAAATATTCAGTACGAAGTGGAAGTGTCCCCGGATCTGCATATTTACGTCAGGCAGCCAGGCCTGAGGCCCGAGCCCGGCCAGAATGAGGAACAGCAGGCGCAGACTCCCGATGTCGGCCGCGTCTACCTGGGTGGTCAGTCCTTGAGGCAGGCTGAAGTGTCGGTAGCCCGTGCCCTGTCTAACCTCTACTCGGCTTACATCAATCCGGATGATCCTTCCGGCAGTTCAGCCAGGGTCGAGTTGACTCCCACTCGAATTTCGGAGGTGCGGTTCCTGGTCCAGGGTGAAGTCCTGCAGCCCGGCACCTATTCCCTTCATCCCTCCCTCGCGAATCTCGTATACGCCATCGCTCGGGCCGGAGGGGTAAGGGAAACTGGTTCTCTGCGCAAGATCGCCATTCGCCGGGCGAGCGGGAGCGTCGTCCTCGATTTTTACGAATTCCTCTTGAAGGGTTCCGGAGACCAACGCCAGTACCAGATCCGGCACAACGATGTCATTTTCGTTCCGATGAAAACGAAGGAGGTCACCATCCAGGGTGAGGTGCGGCGGCCGGCGCGTTACGAGGTGAGCGGCAGCGAGTCGCTTCTTGACTTGCTGGAGATGGCCGGCGGCTTGAAGCCTTCGGCGAGCCTCGAGAAGGCACTGATCCTGCGGACTGAGGTCAACAGCGGTCTGAAAACGATTGACATCAACCTTAAACGGGTCGCTGAGTCGAAGACCCAGGTTCAGTTGCAGGACGGAGACATTGTCAATGTCTTTCCCACCTACCTCAAACGAATCGACTTCGTGAGTGTCGTGGGGGAAGGGGCTGCGCTGCCTGGCGAATATCAGTTGCGCGAGAACATGCGAGTCAAAGACCTGATTCAGGAAATCGGGGGCTTGACTGGAGAGGCGTACCTGCCCCGTGCAGACCTGATCCGTACCCGCCGTGATTTCACGCGGTACTACAAAAACATCGATCTGCGCCGCGTTCAGCAGGAGGATCCCGAGCACAACCTGCTTCTGGAAAACATGGACCAGCTGGTCGTTTACACGGTCCGCGAAATCGTGGGCGAAGAAGGGACCGTGACTTTGTCGGGCCACGTGAAGAAGCCGGGCAAATATACTCTTTACAGGGGGATGCGGCTCTTTGATGTGCTGTTCGCCAAGGGTGGGTTTCAAGATGAGAACCACCTGAAGAAGACCTATACCGCACGTGGGGATATCCGCCGGTTGGCTGAAGACGGTTCGACCCGCCGACTGATCAAATTCGATCTGAAGAAAGTCCTGGCCGGCGACCCGAATGAGAACGCCACCCTCGAAAAAGATGACGAAATAGTGATCTATTCAGCTGAGGAGATCGCCGGAAATCAGAACCAGGTGGCGTTGTCGGGTCACGTGAAGCACCCGGGTCAGTATCAGCTTCTGGACGGAATGAAACTGATGGACCTGCTCGACGTCGCCGGAGGCTTTCAAGACCGGGAGTTTCGTAAGCAGGCGTTTCTCGAGCGCGCAGACCTTATTCGTTGGGTACGAAACGGTGAGCAACTCGAACGCAAGTTGATCAGATTCAATTTGGGTGCCCTCCTGTTGGGAGAGGATGTTCAGAACCTGCCTTTGGAACCGAACGACGAGATCGTTGTTTACGCGGCTCGCGATTTCCTCGTTCCAAAGGCGGTCCATGTCGACGGACTGGTCAAGAATCCGGGGGCCTATGAATACGCCGCGAACATGACTCTCGGCGATCTGCTGGTCAAGGCTGGAGGTCTGCTCGAAGGAGCTTTTGCCCGCGCTGAAATATCCCGTATGACGGCCGAGGGCAACCCCGCCATCA
>RPQK01000815.1 GCA_003819755.1 Acidobacteriota bacterium
GGAGATCCCTCCAGCAAGTTGCGGCCGACCCGTGTCACGGAGCGGACGATGAGAACGTCCGCATTCTTGATTTCTGCCGCGCTTATCGCCCGTCCAGGCAGAAGGGTCACTGAGCCCAGGTGACCGAAGGTCTCCTGCGCGAAAGGCACGTTTTCGTCGACGACGATTGAAAGAGGCATGTTCAAAACAGTTTGGATAAAAACCCGCCCTTACACTCCGCTAAACGCCGAGAAACCGCCATCTACGGGCACGACGACTCCCGTGACGAAGGCGGAGGCAGGCGACATGAGCCAAAGCAGTGTTCCCAGGAGATCCTCCGGGCTGCCATAGCGCCCCATGGGGGTATGCCCGATGATTGCCCGGCCCCGGTCGGTCGGTTCTCCGGTCTTTTCATTCACGAGCAGGAAACGGTTCTGGTCCGTCAGGAAGAAACCCGGAGCGATGGCGTTCACCCGGATCTTCGCTGAGTACTCTTGCGCCATGTGAACAGCCAGCCACTGGGTGAAATTGCTGACTCCCGCCTTGGCGGCCGAGTAGGCCGGAATCTTCGTAAGCGGGCGGAAGGAATTCATCGATGAGATGTTGATGATGTTTCCTTCGCCCTGCTTCGCCATGTAACGGCCAAAAACCTGGCTGGGAAGGATGGTTCCGAGGAGATTCAGATCAAATACAAATCGAACCGCATCTGCGGGGAGGTCAAAGAAGGGCCGGTCGGGCGCGGTCGAGGCACGCGGATTGTTGCCACCCGCGCCGTTAATCAGACAGTCTATTCGGCCGAAGGTATCAACGATCTTCTTCCCTGTTTCCTCCAGCACGTCGCGGTCCAGCACATCGCCGTAAACCACGATGCATTTTCCGACACTCGTGTCGATCCGGTGCATGAACCGGTCGAAGAGCTTCGGATCCCGGTCGATGATCGCGACATTCGCGCGGCAGCCAACCAGCGCGCAAGCCATCTCGCCGCCCAGGATTCCCGCCCCTCCGGTGATCACGACCGTCTTCCCGCTGAAGTCGTAGTATTTGCTTATCTCTTCAAGATTCATAATTGCTCGTCCCCCCTTTTCCGCAATTAGCAGAACGGCGTCATATGCTTGGCGAAGTGCTCCTCCAGGACACCGTAGTAGACCTCCTCGTTTGACCGGAGAGCATCATACAACTCGCTTCGGAAGCGCTCATCATGCAGAACCGAGCCAAAAGTCACATGCAGAGCTTGCCGCGCGTTGAAATCCTCCAGAAGGCTGCTCAAGTCCTCATCGGGCAAAGTCCCGACGTCAGGCACCTTGGATGGTTCTGCCGAAACATGATAAGTCGCGCGATCCACCGAGTAACGCTCGAGCGCGAAACAGAGAATATCCCGGAACAGAGCCGGGTTGATGCGGCTGACCGCCCGCAACGCCTCCAGGTAACTCGTCCCGGCCGTCTTCACGTGAACCAGATCGCCGGCCAGGCGCGAGTAAATCGGATAGATGCTGAACTTGTCCGACCCCGAGTGGAGGCTCAGCTTGTACGGGCCGAGGGTCTTCGCCACCGCGACGTGCGGGCCGAAATCACGCTCGAACTCGGCGACCGCCGTTTCGAGAGGGGTTCCGGGTCGGCCCATGTAGTCCACGCCCTTTTCGAAGCGCCCGACGTACCGCGGGGCAAGGCTCACCCAACGCGCTCCCAGGCGCTTCATCTGCGTGGCGATGTATATGTGTTCGGGAACGGAAGTCACCGAGTTCGTTTCATCGACACTCATCTCGAGATCGAAGGGGCGCGGTCCCATTTGCTCGGCGAGGCGCCGGTACATCTTGACGGTGTGCTCGACCACTCTCCCGTATTTCACGCTTGCCCGAAGAACCTGTTCCTCCTCCAATTTCAGCCGGAAGGTTCCGAAATCAAAATCCTTCGCCGTTAATTCGCGCACAAGATCGCCGAGCGTCGATTGCAGGAACGCCCAGGGAAGCTTCTCGGCCTTTTGCCGAAGCTCGCTTTCGGACGCCGAGTCGGCGGTCTCATCGACGTAGTCGCCGGGGTCTACAGTAAAGAAGGTGTAACCGGCCGAGACACAGGCGTCGATATCGGACAGGGTCTTCAGGTGATCGGCATCGGCGCCAAAGCCGGCACGCCAGCCTTCCTGAAAAACGCCCCATAAAGCGTCATCCTGTACCGACTGGGGGTTTCGTCCCGTCCTCGCGTTCTCACGCATGGACTGTTGAGCCAGAATGGGCCGAATCCCGGTCGAATCCCCGCAAACGCGCCGGAGCGCCCGGAGGTGTCCAGGTGTCGCCAAACCGAGTCGGTCACCGCAACCGAAAGATTTTGAGAGGCCGAAAGGTGTCGGCACCAGGAATTCGAAGAGGCCCCGCAACGCTGCCGCATTGTCGGAAGTGAGTGGGCAGATGGCGAGGTTGGTCAACACCCCTGTGATCAGCACGCGGTGCACAGTACCCGAAAAAGGTGCTGAAACAGTGTCCAGCGACAGAATCCCGAGGCTCTTTGACCCGGCGCGGGAGACCATGAAGAACAGGGCCTTTTTTCCGACCGTGATGGATTTTGGGTATACCTGAAAATTCCCGATCTGCCGCAGTTTCTGGCAGAATGCCTCAGACTCGTCGGCAGTCAGTTGTGACTTTGCAGTGAGCTGCGCCAGTCTCTGAACCAGACTCATCGCCTACCTCGTTTCCTGCGTTTGTGCCCTGGGTCGCTGGTTTCGGCTGTCTGACCAAATGCCAAACGTGAGGCGGAGACAACCCTAACGACCCCAGACCCGGAACTTCAGCAAAACCGAAAGCATAGCACCTCCGGGGGGCCGGGGCAATATTCTTCAACCCGCGCCTTTTGGCCTGACCAGTTTAAGAACTGGTGGATTACGGATTGCGGATCAGGGGGGGCCAGGCGGCCGGAGGAAAGGACCTCAAGGCCCCATAGATCTCAAGGACATCAGACACATGTCCTGTCCTTTTTCCTTGAGGTCTTTGAGGTCCTTGGGGTCCTTTCCTCCGGCCATCTCCCCCCTACTCCAGCGACAATGGATTAAACGACGTCCTGTAGTCGTAAGCGTCCAGCCCCTCACGCCTTTTCAGGAAGCTGACAACCAGGTAGGTCGCCGGGGTAAGCAGGGCTTCGTAAAGACACTTGGCAATCCACTGAGCCGCGGCTATCGACAGGATGAGGCCCGAGGGCACGGTACCCGCAAAGGCGACGGTCACGAACACCAGGGAGTCAAGGCCCTGTCCGACAAGCGTGGACCCGATGGTCCGACTCCAAAGCCATCTCCCCCGCGTCACGATTTTCAGGCGCGCCAGGACGAAGGAGTTGCTGAATTCACCGACGAGATAAGCCAGGAACGA
>RPQK01000816.1 GCA_003819755.1 Acidobacteriota bacterium
GACGCCGGAGGGGGGAAGGATTGCCCCGGTGGCCAGGGCGTGCTACCAGGCGGGCGCCGATGCAGTAGGCACGACGGCCAACCGCCTGGCCACCCATCACATCGACCTCGACAATCCAACCAGATCGCCTATTCGTCTGCAGCAAGAGATTTCGATGCAGTGCATGTCCGGTGGTTGGGTCCATCCCCTGGGTCTCCGAGACGTTTACGAAATCCGGAAGGTGAACGGCCCGGACGTCAACATCACCGGCGCCGGAGGCGTCACCGATTGGCGATCCGCGGCCGAGATGTTCCTGTGCGGCGCCAATCTGGTCGGGATCTGCGCCGAAACGCTCATCTCCGGTTTCGGCTTCCTCCCCAAGTTGATGAGAGAGTTTAGCGAATGGGTGAGCGAGCACGGTTTCGAGTCGGTACGGTCGATGGCGAACGTGGTACCTCCCGCCATCAAGTCCGCCCCGGATGTGACCCTCTACCCCGGGCATGCCCGGATCAAGAACCCGGCTCTTTCAGCTCCTTGCGTCTACTCCTGTCCCGCCTCGGTACCCGCTCAGGCGTATATCAGCAAAATCGCCGAAGGTGAATTCCGGGAAGCTTTCGACATCCTCTCTTCGGGCACCCCGCTGATGTCGATCTGCTCGCTCGTCTGCAACCACCCCTGCGAAGAGGCGTGCACCAGGGGACAGAAGGACGAGGCTGTGAGGATTCGCGAGCTCAAGCGCTTTCTGGTCGAAAAGGCCAGGAAGGAAGGATGGAGGCTCGAGTCACACGTCGCCGAGTCCACGGGAAAGAAGGTGGCCGTGGTTGGCGCCGGTCCCTCGGGACTCGCAGCCGCCGCGTTACTCGCCCGGTCGGGCCACGAGGTCACGGTTTACGAATCCACCGCAGAGGCAGGTGGGATGCTGCGCTGGGCCTTGCCCGCTTTTCGCTGCCCTCGGAATGTCGTTGAGGACGAAGTCGCCGCCATTCGATCCCTGGGCGTCAGGTTCGAGTTCAACCGGACGCTCGGTGAGGACCTGACGCTTGAGCAACTGCGCAGGGAGCTCGACGCCGTCTACGTCGCTGTCGGCGCCCTCAAGCCGGTTCCCCTGGGGATAAAAGGCGAGGAATCCGAGGGAGTGATGCCCGCTTTGAGTTTCCTTCGCCGTATCGCTGAAGGTGATCGACCGGCGTTGGGGAAACGGGTCGCAGTCATAGGCGGCGGCTTCACCGCGCTGGATGCGGCAAGGAGCGCGCTCCGCCTGGGGGCGCGGGAAGTGCTGCTGCTTTACCGCCGAACCAGGGAGGAAATGCCGTCCTCGGAAGAAGAGATCCGCGAAGCGGAAGAGGAAGGCGTTCGCATCATGTACCTGGTAGCTCCGCGGCAAATCGGGGTCAACGGTGGCAAAGTCGCCCATCTCGTGATGGAGAACCAGGTGCTGGCGGAACCAGACGCGACTGGCCGCAGGCGGCCGGATCCGGTCAAAGACGCGACCTTTACGCTCCCGGTCGACTCGGTCATCACAGCGCTGGGCCAGCGTGTTGAACTGAAGCCCGCGGCCGGGCTCTCACTGACTTCCAAGGGGACAATCGGAGTGGATGACAGCGGCTTCACGGGACTTCCAGGGGTCTTTGCGGGTGGAGACGCCAGCCGGGGCGCCGGGACGGTGATCGAAGCGATTGCTGCTGCCAAAAAGGCGGCCGTCCGGATCGATCAATTCCTGATGAAGTCTCGCTCGACACTGAAGCACCTGAACACGGAACCGGTTGATGTCGAAGCCGTCCTGGTGAGGCACGGCGGCCAGATGCGGCGGTGGCGAGTCCCAATCGCGCCCGATTCGCCAGCCACGCCTTTGCCCTTGCAGGCCTGCCGGCCGGTTTTGAGCGATCGGGAGGCGGTCGAGGAGGCGTCCCGTTGTTTTCGTTGCGGTTGCGGTGAGGGATGCATGATCTGCCACGACATCTGCAAGATGTTTGCGTATCGCAGGGAAAATACTTTCGTGACGCTCGATGAAGACCAGTGCGTCGGCTGTGGCATGTGCGTCTGGCGGTGCCCAAATCAGAACATCGAGATGATCCAGACATCACAGGCGCCAATTTGAATCAATGAGAGCGGCGTCTACCCGCCGTTTAAGGAAAACATCTATGACCTTTCTCGAATCGACATTCGGGCTGCAGGGAAAGACGGCAGTCATCACCGGTGGGGCAGGAACATTGTGCGGCGCTATTGGCGAGGCTTATATCCGCGCTGGCGGGAACGTCATCCTTTGGGACATTCGTGCAGAAGCGCTCAGTGCCAGGGTCGGCCAGTTGAACGAGGCCTGCGGGTGTTGCGGGCGAGTGGACGCGGTAGAGGTGGATCTTCTGAATGAGCCGTCGATTCAGGAAGCGCTGACCAAGTCGGTTACGAAGTTCGGGCGGGTCGACGTGCTTGTCAACGGGGCAGGCGGCAATCGGGGCAAGTGCGCGTTGACCGACGTCAAGGAAGAGGACTTCGAATTCGTCCTGAAACTCAATCTGATTGCCGGATGCCTGCTGCCTACGAAGCACTTTGCGCGCTATTGGATTGAGAACCGGATTCGAGGAGCGGTTCTCAACATCGCCTCCATGGCCGCCTTTTCCCCGCTTTCAGGTGTCTGGGCCTACTCGGCCGCCAAGGCGGCCGTGATGAATCAGACGATGGCGCACGCCAAAGAACTGGCGCCTTGGGGAATTCGCGTCAATGGCATCGCCCCGGGATTCTTTGTCGCCGACCAAAATCGGCGGCTGCTTTTGAACGAGGACGGGAGTCTGACCCAGAGAGGCAGGGACGTGATAGCCCATACGCCGATGCAGCGGTTCGGTGACCCAAATGATCTCGCTGCCGCAGCCGTGTTTCTCGCAGCCGACGGAGCGGCATTTGTTTCGGGAGTCACCTTGCCGGTCGACGGCGCTTTTCTCTGCCATAGCATCTGAACAGCCCCATTCGGGCAGGCTAACCCAACTTTCGGAAGTTGGGCTAAATCGGGAGTAAACGATGGCGAAATTTCGAGTGCTCATCGTAGACAATCGCTATCCTTCGTACGATGAAGAACGCGCAGTTCTAAGCAGGATTGACGCGGATATCCTTGTGGAGCCGAGCGAGCAGGAGGACCGCCTGGCTGCCGCCGCAGCCGATGTCGACGGTCTGATCGTGAACCTGGCGCCCATTACCGGGAACATCATTCGGTCCATGCGTCGCTGCAAGTGCATCTCGCGTTACGGGGTCGGTTATGACAACATCGACGTCCGGGCGGTGCGCGAAAAAGGAATTCACCTGGCCAACGTCCCCGACTATTGCAGTGAGGACGTGTCGGACCAGGCGATGGC